>CAYGED010000016.1:12394-13256 GCA_964348555.1 uncultured Coxiellaceae bacterium | reverse complement strand
GAGAGCGCTTGCATGGCATGCAAGAGGTCAGCGGTTCGATCCCGCTTAGCTCCACCAGAAACAGGAACTGGCCCTTAAAATTATGTCTGTCCCCGTCGTCTAGAGGCCTAGGACATTGCCCTTTCACGGCAGTAACACGGGTTCGAATCCCGTCGGGGACGCCAACTTTTTGAAAGTAACAATAGCCTCTAGAAACCCTAGCTCGGCTCAACCATACGCATCGAGAAATCGATGGCACGAACGTGCTTGGTCAAGGCACCGACTGAAATATAATCCACACCTGCTTGGGCCACTTCAGCGATCGTATCCAAAGAAACACCGCCGGATACTTCCAACTTTGCTCGAGAACCATTGACGTTGACGGCTTCTTGAATCGAATCCAAATTAAAATTATCCAATAAAATAATATCGGCACCAACTGCTAACGCTGGCTTTAATTCATCTAAATTTTCCACTTCCACTTCGACGGATTTATCCGGATGATTTTTTTTCGCTTGTTCGACAGCGGCTTTAATCGAACCGCAAGCGAGAATATGATTTTCTTTAATTAAAAAGGCATCATACAAACCCATGCGATGATTCACGCCACCCCCACAACGCACTGCGTATTTTTGCGCGTATCGCAGACCTGGAATGGTTTTTCGCGTATCGAGTAATTTTGTCTTCAAGGTCCCTAAACGCAATAAATAATTCGAAACTTGCGTCGCAGTGCCTGATAACGTTTGCAACCAATTGAGTGCTGCTCGTTCTCCGCTGACGAGCGAACGCGCAGCGCCTTTCAGTTGCGCCACAACGGATTTCGTTTGGAAAGATTGGCCATCGCGAATTTTCCATTCGATTGAAACCCGGGGATCTATTATTT
>CAYGED010000016.1:0-12384 GCA_964348555.1 uncultured Coxiellaceae bacterium | reverse complement strand
TTCGAATACCTTTTCTACCCATGAAATGCCACACAAAATTCCCGATTCATTTGCCGTAATCGTTGCAAGCGCTTGTTGATGCTTTGGAATGAGCTCGGCGGTGATATCACCATTGCCGATATCTTCTTCCAAGCTTAAACGAACCGCTTTCTCGATGATAGTCTGATTCATTGTGATGTTTGCGATGATGTCTTCAATTTTTTCTTTTGCTTGCGCCGTTTGCGTAAGGCTAATAAGGTTCCAACTGGACCAGAGATCACATAAAGCGCCGTCATTAACAATAAAATATCCGGCGGATCAAACGAAATTAAAACCAAAATCAGCACAGCAACCAAGATAGCAATAAATGGCACTTTGTTTCGGAGATTGAGATCCTTAAAACTTCGATACCGTACGGTGCTCACCTTTAAGAGCCCCAACAATATAACGATAATCGACAAAGGCAGTGCGATTCGTTCCCCCGTCACTTCATGCGACACACAAACCCAAATAATACTGGCGACCAACATTGCCGCCGCTGGAGTTGCCAGGCCTTGAAAATATCGTTTGTCTGCACTCTTGGCCTGAACATTAAATCGCGCCAGGCGCAAAGCCGTGCAAACAGCATAGATAAAAGCAGCCAACCAACCGGGTTTACCCATCACCGCCAACGACCAGGTATACATCACCAAGGCCGGCGCAACGCCAAAGCTCAGCATATCTGACAAACTATCCAACTGAGTGCCAAAATCACTCTGTGCGTGTAAGAGTCTTGCAATGCGACCATCAAGGCCATCCATGACCACCGCCACAAAAATGGCGATCGCCGCCGCCTCGTAACGGCCTTTCATGGCTGCTACCACGGCGTAAAATCCCGCAAACATTGCTCCGACGGTAAAGAGATTGGGAAGAAGGTAGATACCCCTAGCGGGTTTTTTATGGGTTCTTCTGAGTTTCTTTTCGGACATGTTTCCTCTGGTAGAAGAGCTCAAAGTGCTATAATATTTGCCAGCCTACTATAACATAATCATAATCTAATGTTAGCTGCAGAATATGAGTGACAAAAAGAAGCGAATCATCATCGAAGGCGTGACCGAATCCGGGGAAACTTTTAGACCCAGTGATTGGGCGGAGCGGATGAGTGGTGGACTCTCCACCTTTAAAAAGCGTCGGATTCATTATTCTCCGATGCTACAACCCTCCATGAAAGGTGGACATAAATGCATTGTCCTGGATCGCAGCCTTGAAAAGACAAACCCAGCGCTATTTAACTCCATCCTTAAATTTGCAAAAGAAAACAAGCTCAAAATTTGTGAGGAAGACACAGAGGAAGACACAGGTTGATTTCATCGAAACACACCACGGAACCATCAACACCACCGGCCAGTGATCAGGAAACTATTTTTACGGCAGGAACTACACACTTTGATTCCCTTATCAACGACATTGATCATGCTCAATTCTCCGTCGAACTCGAAACTTATATCTTTCAAAATGATGCTTTGGGAAAAAGCGTCGCTATCACGTTAGCTAACGCCGCAAAGCGAGGCGTGAAAATCCGAGTCATGGTGGATGGTGCGGGAACACCTTTTTGGAGCGGACATTTTGCGACGATGCTGGAAAACGTGGGCGCTGAAACAAAAGTATTTCATCCCTTCCCTTGGCAATTGTGGAATTGGAGCCGCTCCGTTGTGAAGCTTCCCTTACTCTTAAAATGGATTTATCTTATGTTAAAAATTAATTATCGAAATCACCGAAAAGTTTGCCTCATCGACAATCGTATCGCCTATATCGGAAGCTTTAATATCACGCAAGAACATCTGGACAAAGCACAAGGCGGCGATAACTGGCGCGACACATCCGTCCGGCTTGAAGGTATTCCATTAGATGATCTCAATAAAGCATTTGATGCGGCCTGGAATCACCGAACAATCCAGGAACGTCTGCGCGACACCTTTCGCCAAGTGCGAAAAGATGCACCGATTCGATTAAATTTCACGCGTCATCGTCGACGAATTTTATATAAAAATTTATTACGAAAAATTTCCCAGTGCAAAAAGCGTATCTGGATCACCAACGCTTATTTTATTCCCGACAACTTTTTATTGAAGCGATTGAAAGACGCCGCACACCGCGGGCTCGACGTTCGTATTTTATTACCCCGAAAATCCGACGTGATGATGATGCCGTGGGCCTCATCGACCTTCTATTTCAGTCTGTTGAAAGCAGGCATTCGCATTTTCGAATATTTACCCAGTATGTTACACGCCAAATCAATTATCCTCGATGATTGGATGCTCATCGGCTCCAGCAATTTAAATCACCGCAGTTTATTGCATGATTTGGAAGCGGACGTGTGCATTCAGTCCATTTCAGGAAAAAAAGTATTGGAAGATCAATTTCTCAGCGACTTAACCGCCTCTCGCGAATTATCCCTCACCAGCTGGCAACAGTGGCGCCCCCGCCGACAACGCATCCTCGGACGATTATTGTTATACATTAAGTATTGGATTTGAACTAAGAAAATACTGCTGACAATACCATGAGCCACGTGTTAGCCAAACCGAGCTCGCAAGTTTTCAACTCCTACCTGTACTTTTTTAGAAAGAGAAGCAAAACCATCTAAAGCAGGATCAATAAATAAAGAATGAATTTTTCCATACACAGGTTGCATAACACTTGTTATTTTTCTAGGTAAAACCCCTACTCGTTCAACCAGAAAAAATAGGGAGCCAAAGAGAAGCGCATCGGGTATTTCAATTTTATCTTGATTAAAATTAACATATCTATTAAACAATTTTATTGTGATTGGAATTAACCAAGGCGAAAATAACACTAACCCCACCGTTTTACTCCAGCTAAAAGCGACCCGGTCAAAAGATTCTGACAATCTGATTAATAAGCTTAGATCTGTTAATTCAACTATAGGATCCAAAATAGGCGATCTACTTTCGAAAAGAGCAGCATCAAAAAGAACAGTATCCGGCGTATCCACCAATAACTGTAACGCTTTAAATAGTAGGCGTAAATTTTCTTTATCTCCATTAAAAGTTAACAGTTCGGAAGATAACACCTTAAAATACCTTCTTTTAAAAACCGACATCTTTTCACGATTAATGATTGCTTCGGTGTATTCCAGTATATGTTCAATAGCTTCTTTAGCTGTCTTGAACTCTCTATCTCTTATTAATAAGTCGGGCATAATCAGTTCTCGTCTATTCTAAAAATTTCAATGAAGATTATTGCATAGTAGGATTACTCAGTACATTAAAAATTATATTCTCTAAAGCTTAATGTTTTCTTAGATTCCAGCTGAGTTGCTCTAACCTTTCGAGCGGACGCCACTTTCATGCTCTTCTATTCTGATGATCCCGCGGCCTTTGGGTCCGCAGGATTCCGATCGGTAGGATCGATTTGTGTTTCGTGCTTAGCCCACACCACCGAAGTTGAAATTACTCAATACATTGAGTAAAATTACTCAACACATTGAGTAATTTAATAACCCCCAAACCAAAACCAATGAAAAGACCAATTTATCAAAAACTTAAGAAGCACCTCCTCGAACCCAGACGCCGCATTCAGGCCTTGATTGGACCCAGGCAAGTTGGGAAAACTACCCTGGTTGAAGCATTCATGGAAGAAGGGTTACTCCCTTGTCACTATGCCACAGCGGATGAGCCGATCGTAAAACACCGAGCCTGGATCGCTGAACAGTGGCATTACGCTCGTCAACTTGCACAAAAGTCAGAAGCGCTCATCATCTTGGATGAAATCCAGAAAGTGCCACAGTGGTCGGAAGAAGTAAAATTGCTCTGGGACGAGGACAAAAAAAACAAGGTACCTTTAAAATGTGTAATCCTCGGGTCTTCTCCACTTTTAATGCAAACGGATTTAAATGAAAACCTCGCTGGACAGTATGAGATTACTCCCGTGATGCACTGGTCATTCTCAGAAATGTCAAAAGCATTTAGTTATAGTTTGGATGAATACATTTATTATGGCGGTTACCCAGGAGCAGCGGATTTAATCCACGAATTTAAACGCTGGAAAAATTACATCAAAGATTCATTAATTGAAACAACCTTATCTCGTGATATTTTACTCGCTAACCGAATTGATAAACCAGCACTGTTGCGCCAATTATTTTATCTAGGAAGTCAATATTCCGGTCAGATATTATCCTATCAAAAAATGTTGGGGCAGTTACACGATGCTGGTAATACGACTACACTCTCGCATTATTTAAATTTGTTACACGGTTGCGCCTTAATCAGCGGCATTCATAAATATTCTCCAAAAAAGATTCAAAAACGAGCGTCGAGCCCCAAATTAATTGTTTTTAACATGGCTTTAATGACTGCTCTACAAGATAACACACTCGATGAAATCAAAGTTGATCCCGCTCAATGGGGACGATTAATCGAATCTGTCATTGGATCCCATTTATTGAACCTACAACCCGAAAGTAATATTGAAATAAACTACTGGAAAGAGGGTCAATATGAAGTTGATTTTGTACTAACACAAGGTCAAAAAATCTTAGCCATCGAAGTAAAAAGTGGAAAATACCAACCCCATCTTCCAGGCTTAACCGCTTTTCTCAAAAAATTCCCAAAAGCAAAGCTATTATCCATCGGAAAAAATGGGATGCCCGTGAAAGAATTTCTTGAACTCGATTCCCTCGATACTTTGTTTTAATCTCAGTAGATTCACAGCTAAAGCCGTGGTGTTCCGTCTTCGACCGCATAGACTACTGAAAATTGATCTTTTATACTTCTCGTGGAGGATACCTATGCATAATAAATCCAAAGACATCTGGAATAAGCTGGCGCCATGGTGGGATGAGGCCTACGGAGAGGGTGATATTTTTCATCGTACATTTCTTTTTCCAACGATCAAGGAGTGGGTATCTGCGAAACTTGGAATGCGGATTCTGGATCTGGGGTGTGGAAATGGTGCTTTAGCGAGGTTGTTTGCCAAAAGAGGTGCTGAGGTGTTGGCCACTGATTTTAGCGAAACGTTTATTGAAAGAGCAAAGCTAAAAAGCAAAGGATTACCGATTGAGTATCGGATTGTAGACGCGGCAGATTCAGGACAATTAAAGAAACTCATTAGCAAGAAAGCTTTTGATTGTATTATTTGTTCAATGGTTTTGCATAATCTGCCAACAATCAAACCGATGGCTAAAGCTTTGCCGAAGCTCCTGAAGCCATCAGGTAAGTTTATTTTTTCAGTGCCACATCCTTGTTTTAATTCCGGCTTAACTGATATACAAAATCTCAACATTGGTATGGATAAAAAGCAATTATTTTTGCCAAATCAGTATATCAAGTCTGAATCATTTGAGATTTTCTCAAAACCGAATCAGCCTGTAAAACAGATGAGTTTTCATAGACCGTTAAGCCAGCTTTTTGATGAATTTTTTCGTGCTGGTTTGGTGATGACGGGTTTCGTTGAGCCTGTTGCGGGAACATCTAAACTTCCAAAAGATTTTTTGTGGGCCAAATTATCTGAAATTCCACCAGCCATCATTACGCAGTGGAAAATAATGCTTACTTAATAAATACTGTAATCGTGGGCTTACTAAGGGAAGATCAAAGGCTCAGTGCGATTGGTAATTACCTGGCCTCGCATGAACTGAAAACGGTCTGGAGAACGTTCTCGATCGTAAAAGGCGAATGCTTTTTCAGGGTAATTTTCGATGCAATACCAAAGATATGTTTTCATAATAATTTGCTTATTCAGTTGTCCAACCTATTGGAAGTGGTTTTCACCTGGTAACGAATTTGTTTTTTTGATTTATAGTTTTTAACATCATGATAGGAAAGGCTTCATTTCATGATTATATTTTTCTAGCTCAGATAAGTATTGCTTGACTTGAGATTCATTAATCTCGCCATCAATTTCAGGGGTAGATAAGCATTGAATGACATACATCATATCTTCATAATAATCAGCGATTTTGTCAATTTCCCAATGAGGGCAGCAATACTCAGCTCGCAGTGTAATAAATTGTGCCCACTTATTTAGATCAACTGAGGTAATTTGTCCATTTAGAAAATGCAGAAGCATTTTTCTAACATCTCTTGGGTAAATGGTGACATGAACTCCAAATAGGGCCACATCCCTGACATTGACGTGATCAATTAGGTCAATATCACCGTTTAATATTTTTATTAAGTTTGTACGTTCCATTTTTTCACATCATATAGGTTATTTTTAGCTTGTTCAGGAGCTTGACGGATTAATCTATTTGCGTTGTCAAACGCGGTTTGTACCAGCTTAGCTGTATCACCTGCTAAATTTATCCCAAAGGACATCCGTTGATACCCGCCTGTTCTACCTGAGCGAACACAGGCAAGCCTCGCCTCACCATTATTCATTAATTTTAAGGTCACCCTGTCCATTCGCCCGCTACTTAAGAGAGTTAAAATTTTAGGTATTTGTTCTGGGGTCAACCCTGTCTTCCCAGTTTTTAGTAGGGTTCGTACCTCTGCCTTAGATGCATTATTAGCCAATATAGTAAACCTACCAGGGCCTGATCCCCCACCCCCACTTCCACTCCCCGAGCCACCATTTCCAGAGCCGCCATTTCCTCCACCGCCGCCACGACTGCCGCCACCGCTGTTGGCGCTTACGTTGATGGGTCTGGAGTTGGGGTTAGTGTACACCGCATTGCTGTTGATCACGAGCGGATGTACGGAAACACCCCCATAAACAAATCGGAAGTGGTTTTCGCTCTGTAAGGCATCGTTATTGTGTTTGAGATTAGCGGGCACCCATAGGCATTGGCCTATCAGGTTCACTTCGGGGCTTTCCGGATTGGTGAGGCCCATCTCTTCGATGGTTGCCGCGATCTTTTGTCGAGCGGATATTTTTTCGCTGACGCGTTTGGCTTCTTTGTCGAGACTTTTCTGAAATTGACTAGGCGTGAGATGCTCAGTGATCGCATCCAGCGCTTTTTGATCACCATGAAGTGCTCCAGTGACAGCCTCAATAGAAACATTTTCCAGAGATCGGCTCATTTGGCATTTGGCTTCACGGCGATCATGTCTTGCCAACGCATTGGCTAACGGTTGATGATTGTCGTTAAGAAAAGACTCAATCAGACCGTCTAAGTTGCCTATTTCCATGAGTAGGAATGCGGTACGCAGTTGCTGTCTGGCACTTTCCCTTTCCTCTTCAGAATCCTCATGGCTGTACGCGACAACATTCTGGTACGTCTCGTTATCAATGTTATTGCCTAAGGAATAGGGGAAATGATCCTCGATGTAAATTTGATTTTTAATGTTGGCCAGTTGGAATTTGCGTTGTGCCAACAGCATTCGGTAGCTACATTTGTTTCGCCACTCGTTAAAATTCTCTTCAACGGATTTTTTTATCAGTTGTCGGATTTCTTGATAACGCTGATAAAATATATCAGTCTTATCCTCATGCTGATCAAGGTTATGTGCGTTTTGCCAGTAGTTGATTTTGTCCAACAGCTCAGTCAGTTTAGATATGACTAGCGTATTTTCTCTCTGTATACCATTTAAAAGACGTATGACGATCACCAAGCGGCACAGTTCTCTTAAACGTCGAAACTCTGGAAAATACAAGGCAAACTCATTGTAATAACGCGTGAACTCTTGTGCGAACACGTATTCAGGACTGAAGCGATGGGGTTTGTTAGCTTGTGAAGTGATTTCACGAATAGCGAGGTACAGCAGTCGATTCGATGCAGGATGACTGGTCATTTTCCCCTGCTCATCCGGCTTGCAGGCCATAAAGAAATTTCTGAGCTGATCGTTATAATTTGTAACGTTAAAATAAGATCGTTTATCGTCTTCAAGAAATCGAATGGTGCTGCTATACAGGTAAAATAATAAAGCGGGTTGTTCAATGATCTCTAAAGGTAATCCTTGATCAAACGCTTCTTTCAATGGTTCAGTGAGGAGATAACAATGCCAACCTTCAAGATCTTCCGCATCGTCGACTAAATGGCCGTTTTCATCTCGGCGCATTTTATGTTTTTTGACAAGCATGCTGACGTCATGCAGGCGAATTTTTTGTTTATCGTTCTCTTCGTAGTTTTTTTCGTCAAAACACACTTTGACTGATGTGGCTTCAATCCAGAAACGATGAGGCGATTCGGATTGTTGGGTTGCATGAAAATCGGTAATGACGTTTTTTAAATAAAGGGGTAAATGTTCAGTTAATGAGTTCAATGAGCGAAATTGATAAGGATAAGTACCTTGAATTTCTTGTCCGACCGTAAAAAATTTCAGCAAATAGTCAGTTGATAATAAAGTTTGTAAAAATTGTGTGCCCAGTATAGCCGATGGTGCAAACCGCATGGTATTAAACGGATGAAACAGTTTGTCTGGATCAATCGGATCTAAACTGAATATGGCGGCTTGAATATTATTTTTAATCATCTCAACGATATCAGCGTAAGAAAGTGCACGAAAGCAATCGGCGGTTTTGGCATCTACGGGTGTAGCGAGTATGTGGATATCTCCCATTTTATAATCCATTTCAATGCCATCCACGGATCGCAGTTCATTGACGGGTAAGGGATTCATTTCCGATAGCATGGAGCGTGGAGCAAGCCAACGCTGTTGATCACGTTCTAAGGTGGTTTGATGAAATAAAACATTATTCTCAATATCGTCGTAATCCCACCCACGTTCTCGCAGTAGCACCTCCATCAACATTAAACGGATTTGATTTTCTGTTTCGGGATTTTTTATTTTTTCATACCAGCCTTTAACGCAAGCTTCATAGGCTTGATAGAGAATAGAGGCAGGATCATGGTCTAAAGCGAGAGCGATGGCATTGGTTTCATTGAATATAACCCAGCCGACGAGTTGCTGTAGCAGGCTTTGCATGACAGTCAGTAATGGGTTTTCGTGTTTAAGAAAATCAATGCAAGGTTTTGGTGGTTCGTAAAAGGGAAACATATCCAGCAGAATGTTCGCGCGATGTTGCAGTGCTTGGATAAGTTCTTTTAGATCACTTTGCTCGTAGCGGAAATGCGCCATATAGTCGAGAATGGCTGTGATACAACGTATTTCATCATTAGGTGCCCCCTCACGTCCCAAGCTAAAAGCGATGCAATACATTTCTCGCGCGAGCTTTTCATCAGCCATGCAGTTTGGAGCATGGTTATCTACATTGGAAGCGAGTTGAAAATAGAGACCTGCTCGTATAAAGATGTTCACATAAATGCCCGCATCGAATTTTCTGTTCAGCGCATGAATCCAGTCTAGCGCTAAATAGGCTAATGCGCGGTAGTGTTGAGCTTCCCCGGTTGGTCGGTTTTTTTCATTAAAAAAAGTTTCAAAACTCAGTAGTAACTTTGTGGCACGAGCAAAATGCAAAAGCGGTTGCTGATTGTCTACATTAGATAGCATTATTTTTTCTTTTATGTCCCTAAAGAAATCGCGAGTTTGCTTTTGCCCATTGTATGGCTCGAGTACTTCCTCGGTAATTTTTGTTGAATTTGCTAGCCATTGCTGGTGGTAGGCGAACTTGACTAATTCGCGGAAATATTGGTCTTGAAATAGCAAGGCTAAATGATCGGGTAATTCGTGAAATTGATTGGCGTATTGAGTTACTTTTTGGATATGAGGAAGAAGCGATAAATTAAGCCGTTTGGAATCCGCGGCTAACATAAAAATATTGAGTAGCGTTTGACAATAAATTTTATGATGTCCATCACAGTTGTTGATATAGACTTGAAAATAGTTGATGATTTGTGTGAGGCCATCGCTATAATAATGACCCGCGAGAAAGTGTCGGAAAAGGGTTGTTGCAATTTCGGGATTTATTTTTTCTTCTTTAAGTTCAAGATTTTCTGTAAATTTTTGTTCTACATTAAGCTGATCGATGCGATTAAATACCGTTTCACACTTATTTTCATGAAATGGACTCGTTTCGTAAGGTTTAAAGAGGTCTCGAACATCCGTTGTCAATAAAGGCTTTTCCATAAATTGATTAACAAAAATTTGGTGTTTTCTTTGAAACTGCTGCGAGTAAGGTGGTGGCGAGGCGCTGATGGTCACGAAATCGCGCTGAATATCGTCCTCTTTTAAATCTTCATCATGCAAGGATTCCTGAATTTTATCATACTGATTTCTAGCGATATTGTCTGATAATGTGCCATAGGCTTCAACTATTTGTTTTATTTTTTCTTCGCTGGGCTCCAAGCCTTTATCAGGGTGATAACGTAATGCCAAGTCACGGAAAGCTTTTTTTATTTCCTTCGGGTTTGCGTTTTTAGAGACATTCAGAATTTCGTAATAATCACGATGCATCGTTAAGGTCCTTTAATTTCTGGTTGTAAATGGATGTCCCGCTTATCTGGCTGGATATAAATTTGATGATCTGGGGGTTTCCAAAAAGTCAAGTTATAATCATCGTCTCTATTAGAATAGAATTTCTGTAAGTGAGTGCGTTGTTCGTCTGAACTTTCTTCAGCGATTCGTTCTAAATAAATTTTTGCCTGTTCAGCGCCAAGATTAGCGGCCTGTAAGAAATATTTAAAAGATTGATCAGGGTCTTTTTGAATTGTTTTATTGCCCGTTTGGTAAAAATTGGCGAGATAAAATATGGCGGGCAGGTAGTTTTGATTGGCTGCTTTTTTATAATAGGTAATGGCGAGTGAAATATTCTTTTCAAAAGTGTTTTCACCCTCTTCATAGAGTTTGGCTAATGTGATTGCTGCTTCTGCCTGGTGATCGGTAAGCCTGACAAGCTCGCCTAAGGTTTCTTGGCCTCCGATCACCATGGCTTGCCGGTACCAATGGATAGCGGTCAATTCATTTTTTTGGATAACGATAAGATTATCTTTTCCCCTGTTCACTAAATAGAGCTTTGCCAGTAAAAGCATCGCATGCGTTTGTTTTTTGTTAACGCCGCGTTGGTACCAGTCAATGGCTTTTTGCCATTCATTGAGCTGTTCTTGAAGTTGGGCAAGATAAATTTCAATGCTATTGTTATTTAAAAATTTACCATAAAGAAGTGCTTTAAGTTGCGGCGTTGATATTTTTTCATTTAATGCTTGAATAACACCAAAAGCTTCATCGGCGATATCGCCAGCATTTTCAGAAGAAAATATTTTATAAAATATATTTTCATTTAAAGCGTCTAAATCAGATAATTTTATTACCAAGTGAAGGCTGATTTCATTATCATCAGGTAAGCAGAGTTTAGCAATTTTGATGGCGAGTTCATGGCTTAATTTGTTTTTATTTTTTGAAAAGTGTGTCAATATTTCCGAAATAACGCTAAATTTATCTTGCAGAGTAAGTGCGACGTGTTTGTTTTTGTTTTCTAATCGTCTAGCCAGCGCATCCATGTATGCAGAACGCGTGTTGAACAGTTTTCGGAAGGGTCCTTTTTCCCCTTCGTACTTATTATAAATATTATTAATGGCTTCCCAGGTTAACACAGTGAAAATCTTTTTGGTTAAAATACTTTATAGAATTTTACCGAATAAAATTTACACAAACAACCCGTTATTTCCTTAAGGTTCCATTAAATGTCTTTGTTTTTCGCATCGGCGTTTTATAATCAAACAGGCTCTAATTCCCATCTCTGGTGTTCGGATTCCTGCTTCCCTGCAGAGATGACGGAAGAGCTGTCTTAAACTGAAGCTGATCGCCTTTTTTCTCGACTGTGATGATCGATCCCGGTAAAAATTTTCCGCTCAGAATCGATTGCGCCAACGGATTTTCAAGGTATTGCTGCAACGCGCGTTTCAGGGGACGCGCACCATAAACTGGGTCGTAACCCATCTTGGCTAAATAATCCAGCGCGTCTTGACTGATCTCAAGCAAGTAGTCTTTTTCTTTTAAGCGCTTTTGTATTTGTGCGATTTGGATATTCGCGATTTCTCGAATTTGCGCTTCCTTTAATCCATGAAAAACAACCATGTCATCCACCCGATTGATGAACTCAGGACGGAAATGCTGCACCACCACCTCCATGACGGCTTTCTTCATCGTCTCGTAATCTTCTCCCGCAAATTCTTGGATAATTTGCGAACCTAAATTCGACGTCATCACCACAACCGTATTACGAAAATCAACGGTGCGACCCTGTCCATCCGTCAAACGCCCATCATCTAATACTTGCAATAAAATATTAAACACATCGTTATGCGCTTTTTCCACTTCATCCAATAAAATCAGCGAATACGGACGGCGGCGAACCGCTTCGGTCAAATAGCCACCCTCTTCATAACCAACGTAACCGGGAGGGGCACCGATTAATCTCGCCACGGAATGTTTCTCCATAAATTCAGACATGTCGATGCGAACCATGGCTTCTTCCGTATCAAATAAAAATGCTGCAAGCGCTTTACACAATTCCGTTTTACCAACCCCCGTCGGACCTAAAAATAAAAAAGAACCGATCGGC
>CAYGED010000015.1:0-13325 GCA_964348555.1 uncultured Coxiellaceae bacterium | reverse complement strand
CGGTTGGTTTGTCTATAAGAAGTGTCATAATAAGAAAATCAGCTGGAGGGACTCCCTTTCTAATCTACTCTCTAGTCTAAGAAGTCTAAGAAGATTCAGGAAATTTGAAAATGAGAGTGAAATGGGTTCGAGCCCGTCTCTCAACTCAGACGATGATAAAAAATCACATGTCGCCAGTAGTGAAAACAAACATAATTACCCTGATCCAGTCAATCTATCCATCGGTGATTTTAATTTGTTTCAAATGGGAGATGATGGGCAAAAGGCTGAGCAAGAATGGCCGGACGATAGTAAACCTGCACAGCAGGACGATAATCAAAGTGACCATAATAGTGCTCATCAACAAAGGCTATACGAACAGAATGAAATCGCTGGTTCAAGCAAGAGGCAGTTCAACCAAGAAAATGAGATTGAAATGTCTGCTTTAGACAATAGCTCTAACAATGAAAACAAACATAATGGGAACTCTGCACAGCCCAGGCATTAAGGAATCATTAATTTGCAATCATTTCATAACAGGAGAAAATAAGATGCGCGAAGATAGTAAAGACGAAATAGTGAGTGATCAACAAGGATTCTCTGATGACGAGATAAGAGTGATAAAATTAATAAGAAATTACAATAAAGAAGATGATCCAAAATACCTTTCAGAGGCCCATCAAAAAGGAATATTTTTTTTAAAAGAAATGGCAAAGCATAAGGATGAGGATAAAGACCTAATCAAGGAAAATCAACGCCTAGCTAGTCAGTTACTGTATTTCGCCGCTAATAACGGCAACTTGGCATCAGACTCACTGCTTTATGGATGCCTAGTGATGCAAGTAATATGTAACCCAGATCATTTAGCAGGAATAGATCCATCGAGTCGGATAGAAAAAGAAAATTACATTGCCTCAGAGAAATCCAAAGCCGAAACCGAAACCAATTATTTTGAACCCATTAGAAAACAGCTCCCCAAGAAACTATATATTGACGATTTGTATGACCTAGCAACTGCGCTGTCCAATCCAAAATGTAAAAAGAAAAATGATACCGCTGAGGATCTAGCCTTTTTTATTTTACGCTATTACATAGAGTTCACCGATAACACTGAGCAAAAAAAACAAGCCATAATCCACCTAAAACAAATTGGCTTTAGGTATTTAACAGGGAGTAACTCCCGAAATAAAAACGAGGCTAAAGCAGCAAATTATTGCTACGTGGCTGCAAAAGAAGGCTCAGGTGACGCAAGTTTTTATTACGCTTACTTACTGCATCCAAAAAAAACCAAAAGCCAATTTGATACAAACTTAAATGAAATGAGCACCCCTAAAGAATATGAAGCAGCAGCAACCGCCTATTACGAAAAAATACGCAAAACCGGAACACCGATCCATTCTGGCTATCTAGCCATGATGTATTATTTTGGCTGGGGTGGCCCAGCAATGCCTGAAGAAGCCATCACGAATTTCGAAACAGCTTCAACAGAACAGCAGCATGCACCTTCCGAATACATGTTAGCCAAAATCTATTTTGAACAGTGCAAAGAACTAAATACACCCGAAAATTCTAAGGCTGCATTAGAATACTACAAAAAGGCTATGGAACACCATTATGAACCCACAGAAGAAACCAGGCTCTTTTTAAAAGATTTAGATCCACAGAATTGGCTAGATCACTTGTCTGATGACATTAACATCATCGCAAGTATAGCTGCCACAGAGAACGCTAATGCCCAGTTAGTCGATCTCATTGGTAAGCTGCCTTTTTCTGAACTTACCTTGCAACAAATGCATCATAAAGCTTCCCCTTCCCCTTCTACACCATGTGAACTCAACCACCTATATGATGTTGTCCGCGCTGCCGCGTCAGAAAATGTTAATAAAGCTAACGTCCTTGAACAGTTAGTAGCTGGAAATGAAAATCGCTTATTTGCTGCGTACTTTCTGGCAAAACGGCTAGAAGATTTTTTTGCTCAAACTCAAAAAAATAACCCAAACAATGCAAACATTTATCCCATTTATACAAGAGCTAAACAAGTACTCGAAAAAATAATCAATATTTCTTTCAAAAAAAGAACCTATTCTGAATTACCGCAATCCATTTCTGATTTACCAACAGAATTACCGTGTGATGAAAAAATTGATGCGGAAAAATGTGGCATGGAAGTGAAAATAGAAAAAACAATAACAGACCCTCCTGGATTTGCCCAGCTATTTAAAGAGTATACTTGGAACCATCAAACATTAGAAAATGCAACAACAGCACTGCGGGCATTTGAAGCGCTTAAAACCTGGTTAAATCTGTCTTCATTACCTGAAAGTGAAACGTCAGCCTGGTTAAATCAGTGCGTAACAACACGTCCTGCTGATGAAAAAATAGAAACACATATGGAAACTGTTCGGGAAACTATTGAGAAGACATTAGATTCATTACGCCGCCAGCCCCAACCGTATAAATATAAATTACTAGTAGAACTTATAAAAGACATAGGGCAGGTTGCTGAACAAGCTAAAGTAAAATCGAATGGCTTTTTTGACACTCAACATTTACCTCCCAAACCATCGGTTACCTTTGCCATCGATCCAGCCGGCCTTGACTACCCTAATGCAGAAACGACAGATGAGAAAGCGGCTTTCGAAGACAGCCTCCAACCTCAATACAACCCCCGGTAACCCAGCCAAAGCTGGGGTCTTCGCTTCGCAATAACAGGCCTTCGGCGGGATCCAGCCCACACCGAAAGCCTTATTTCCGTCTATATTTATAGCCATGAAAGGGATTCTCATCGCCATATTGATCAGCATTGCCGTTTGCATACTGGGCTTCGAGGGTAGCCATTACTTGGCTTCCGTGACCCAACCACCCCAAGCCAAAGCGATGGATAATACCTTGCTCACTGCTGAAACCACTGAAGAAACTCCCACGGTCATCGCCCCCGCTATTCCAATTAAATCCTTAAAAGAAATACGAAAAGCATTACACGAAGAAGCACCCGCACTCAGCCAAAACGTGATTAATTCTGTTATGACGGCATTAAAGTGTGCGAAAAAAAACGAAATCGAACACAATCACATCTTGACCATCATCGATTACTCACTACCCTCGAATGAAAAACGTTTATGGGTTTTTGATTTATCTACTAGCAAATTATTATTTAACACTTATGTTTCGCACGGCATCAAATCTGGAAGCTTATCTTCCCAGTATTTTTCAAATCAATACAACAGCAAAGCCAGCAGTATCGGCATTTTCAGTACTGAAAAAGAATATCGCGGCCGTCACGGCGATTCCTTAAAATTGTTAGGCTTAGATAAAAAATTCAATGACAATGCCTACAATCGATTTATTGTCATGCATGGCGCATGGTACGTGGAAGAATGGTTTATTAAAAAATATGGCCGCCCCGGTCGAAGTTGGGGATGCCCAGTCCTTCCACAAACCATGGCCAAGCCCATCATTGATACTATAAAAGATAATGCGTTTCTCCTCGTCTACTATCCCAACAACACTTGGTTGAGCGAGTCAAAATTTTTAAACTGTGAAACAACCGATAACAATGAGATAAAATCAGCCACACAGAATGACCCAGCCGCTCAAGAAGAAAAACCCCGAGAATCCATTATGTTTGTGGACATCAACAAAGACGGAAAGCGAGTTGAAAATGACCCTATTCTGGTTGTGAGCGCTGATGATTACCAACATTTATTGAATAAAACTGTTCCGCTCAGCCGCATGCTGAGACGTCAAATTAATCATCAAGAATTTATTGCGTTGACGCCAGAAGAATTAAAGCAGCTTGAAAAAAGCAAGACTATCGCAACCACAGATCCGCTCAACCTTATTTCTCTCGTTATTCCCGTCGTCAAAATGCAACGCGGTTATTACACGACAGAGATGCAAGTGGTTACACTTGGAAAAATATCGAAGATTGAATTAACAAACCCTAACCACTACACCCTGTATTTTTCCGATAAACCACCGCTGGACATTAAATTCGATAACTATTTTATTCGATGGTTAGGGTTATAACTCGAAGGATTCCCCACATCCACAAAAAAGAACCCCAGCACTGGCTGGGGTTTTTCCATCTCACTGTTTGAGGTTATTTAAATGGACGGAATCCTAATGCACTAAATGCCTTCTGACCCAAGGATGGTTTCGGTTTTCCACCACTGCCGCTACTCGCAGAAGATCCCGCATTCCCAGCCTGAGCATTTTGCGAGGCTGGACGAGCCAATTGCGACTGGCGTTCCTCTCTGGCACGCGCATCGGATGCATTGCTGATGCCTTCCGAACCTCTACCCGTCGTATTTGCAGAACCACCAATAGCACTTTGAATTTGTTGCGCCATTTGCGCCGATTGGCTGGCGTGGGTCGGCCCACCAATCCATCGCATAATGTTATCCGGCAACGCGAAAATTAAACTGAAACATTGTGTCGTCACCGTGTAAACCAAGGTGGTGAAAATAATCAACGTTAACGGGAATACAAATAAACAGAGAATAAAACCACTGATACTCCACGAGTCCATCATCGCATTCCCCATTAAATTACCCGCTGCTGCTAAAATATTTCCGCTCGCTGGACCAGAAGCCGGAGCCATTCCCATCGCAGGTTGATAGAAAAGATCGGAGGCAAATCCTGAGAAGGTGTACACAATAATTCGCAGTGACACATAGGACAAAATCATCGCGGCAATTAAACCAATCACCATCAATACCGGCCGCAAAAAGACGCTGAGCAACAGCATTAATGCCTGCTTTGCTTCACCCAAGAAATCATGTCCCTCGGGATGCGTTAACCCAAAACAGACGAGCGGCGCCGCCACCATCGCTTCGATGACCGCAATCACCCACCCAATCACACCAAACGTGTAAATGATGTAGGGATACATGGGAACGTAAAATCCAAGTACAAACCCAATACCCCAAAACGCTGTGGCCAACACTATTAACAAGGGTTTCACCCAATCAACAACCGATTGCATCGCTGGCCATGCTGCGTATTCGGAGTTACAAACACCCGCAGCCAACATCACGCCCGCGATTAATCCTAAAGAACCTAACCAAATATCACCCGCCAAGGCAATGCAATCCATACCCACGCGATGCAAGAACATAATCGGATCGGGGCCCATAAATCCACCATTTCCGGCAGTGGTAAAGGAAGTAATTAAATTAACAACGTCGCCAACAACACCTCCGAGGATAGAAGCCATAAAGCCAAAGCCAGCACTACCTCCATACGCTTGAAATCCACTGCCCGTATCCCCGGAAGTTTCCGATTGTGACCACTGCGCAATCGTCGCTTCAACGGGTCCAATATAAGTTTGTGCTTCCGAAAGCGCATTGCTCGCATCGGATAACGGTTGCCCCGAAAGAGTCGGCCCCGCCGGACTCGCCGGCGCGTAATTACCCACGTTTGAAATCTGATCGTACTGTGACTGCACTTGCGCCAAATCCCAATAGTAACGACCCGCACTTAACCACCCTTCATTTTCAGCTTCATTAATAAAATTCGTGGTTGTGCCCGCGCCACTCGTATTCAGTTGAACCAGCGGGTCCACTAAATTGACGTAATTCACTAGGCCGTTAAAAAAAACTTCCTCATCGTCCGTGGCCGTATTTTCAGTACCCACGCCAAGACAAGAAGCTGCATTGGAATGCAGGTTGCAATAATATTGTTTTGCCGCCGGCAACAAGTTCATGACTAAACTGCTAACCGCTTGCTTCGCCATTGCGCATTTGTCGTCACTCGATCCCGTGCCTGTACAAGCATTTTGTATATCCCAAGAAACTTGTCCGCAATTATTCGAACCAGGGCCAACCGGTGCCGCATTTCCAACCCCCGGAAATTGAAAGAGGTGATTCACATCATCAGTCACCACATCGTATTGAACCGATGGGCTGCTATTGACTGCGGGCCCCATATTTGAGTTTGAAACAGGGCCTGTCGGCTGATTATCATTACTGGAATACAGACAAACTTCATCGGCGAAAATTTGCTGTCCCGGGCCGGTTTTATTGCTTTGACCCAATATACTTTGCGTGGTTGAATTAGTAATAATGGAAGTGCCCCCTTGATCAAAAGCACTAGCGCTATCTTCCGTAGATGGACGACGCCAAACACTGCCGCCATTATCAATGTATTTTAAGCCGTATTGCCAAGTTTGATCGGCTAAACCGACACCTTGCACCACCACTTTCATGACAATGTCTTGCAACAACGAATAACCCGTTCCTGGGTTTGGAATTAACAAACTAAACCCAACGGCAATTTTCAAAAAGGTCATCGCGACATTTTTATTCGCTCCCATAAAAGAACCTTCTTGAGCAGCACGAAGTACAATGGTGAAAACGGTGTAACCGAGCCAGAGGCCCGCCACGATGATGATGCCTTCATTTAATTTATAAAATAAATGTCCCAGCATTTGACCGCTGGTGCCTTGCAACACATTGCCGACACTACCAAAAACCTGCCCCAAAAACGCCATCGACAAATCGTGATGATTATTCATCGCCGTGTTATTTGTAAAATCCGCCGCCCACGCCGCGCTCGATATTAACCACAAAAAGAAAACGGAAAACACAGCGAAAATTTTCTTTTTCATTTTTTGCCCTTAATCATCCAAAAAAGCCATTGTTTGAAAGTACAACCCAAGCGGCGTTGCTTCATTTGAAAATAATTGAAATGTTCACGGAAAGCATAAGACCATAAAAGCAACGTCAGCATAATGCAAACAAAACTCGCTAATGGAAGATCTTTCGAAAAAAGATAAATCATGTAAGCGATCATCAGTGCGCTCAACGAAAGGCACACAACGACAATTTGCAACGCACTGCGCATGCGTTTTTTCAGACTTTCTTCGGTCAAGCCATAGTGCTGCATGGCTTCTTCAAAATTTTTTGGTTTATACGAAGAAGACGATTGATCGACCTTCGCCGTTTTAACGAGGCCATTGGCAATCTTTTTTATCGTTTTTGCGTTATCGGATAGGTGGCCTAAGCCAATCCACCGAGTTGGATTGAGCCCAGAAAACAGGCCTTTTTTAACAACACCTTTGAAACCCACGGTGTATTTCTCCTCGAGTCGTAATGGGTCCATCCTAGCACCCCATCCTTAAGAGAACATTAAGCAATGATTAAGGAACCCACTTTTTTTTCGGGCCATTTGGGATTTCTCGTGAAAAAAAACCTTGCTTCCCCTCTTCTCTTAATATTACCTTAAGGTTATGGCGTTATTCTTTTAGCCTAGTTGAACGCATACCGAGGAATCGCATCCCATGCCCGATTTTAGCCACAAAGACACACACCAATTTTGGAAAGAATACAAAGATCCGCTTATTTACCGTGTCGTGGCCTTCATGGAAGGCGTCGAAGATTGGACGCTGGACGGGAACCCGAAGCTCGAGGCAACCATACAAAAACTCGGCGAGACGCTGGAAGGCATCGGCAATATCGACTTGCAACAAGAGGAGACGATGATTCGCCTTCTGGCACACATCAAAATGGCACGCAGTTTACGCTTGATGATGTGCTTAGACATAGCGTATCCCGGCGCCGCGGCGAAAATTCTCATGCGCGCGGAAGAAACTACCAAAAACCAAAGCGATGTTCCTGGCATTTTTCTGCGGCGAAACGTGGTTTTTGAACGACTGCGTTTACTGGGGCGCGTCTTCGCTGCCGACCGATTTAAAATTGTATTCAAAGCGCTAGAGGAAACCAGTCTATGATGTTTCGCAAAAAAAACCTTTTATTATCGCTCGCTGCTTTGTGTGTGATCACGACGACGATTTATGCCGATACGCCATCGCCTTCGGTTTGCCGCGGTTATTTAACGGCTTCGGATAAAGATTTTATTTCATTGATCGGTTCGAGCGCCTCAACAGCGCAATCAGTTTCCACTGCGTTAAGTGCCTGCCAACTTAACGATTCATGTTCAACCCTTTCCGACGTTGATCATTGCGCCTCTATTTTGGCAACGCGCGAATTTGAAAGCACCTACTACGCCCATTTACTCGCGAAAAATACGAGTGGCCGTGAACAAAATGCAGAGACTAAGCTGATCAGCGTGCCGGTGCCGACCACACCACCGTCAACCACACCAGCCGTGTCCAACAACAGTTCCAATACTAAAACAACAAACACAAGTGACAATAATTCGTCATCATCTATTCATTGGTTTTAAGAGGAAGGGTCTGATTATGAAAAAACAATTTCTCACCACGGGCATTGCCTTCGCTGTATTAACCGCGTTTTCCACACCCACTTGGGCAGACTACGACCCATTTTCAGGGGTTGTCGCTGCCATTCAGCAACTGGGCGTGGAAGTGCAGGCCATTTCGGTTGCTTCCTCAAAAGGCTTTAATGACATGATGTATCAACTCGATCAAAATCTTGTGGTGGCCATGCAAGCGAACAGCCAATCCAACAGCGCACAATTAGCCGCGAAAAACAGCGCCGATTCCATGACGAATACACAATTGTCCTCAAGCTTGATGCAATTCCCTGAGCAAATCGTGAATGCTTCTCAGCTGTCAAATTCACAAATGGCAACTGACATCACGAATCGACAACATTTACTCGAGAATTTAACGACCAATACACCCGCAAGCGACACGCTTTATTTAGACACGGCGACTAATCCGCTCGCCGCCGAAGACAATGTTGGACCCCCGACTGCCCTCAATGATGACTATTTTAATGCGGATTCGTTACTGACACCGAGCGCTTATAACGATCCACAAGAACAAGCTGCGCAATCGTATCTCGAATACGTGACTCAAGCTTATAGCTCACTCATCAATGGCATTGATTTTGATAAATTAAAAAGTAAATTAAACAATCTAAGCCCCGCAGATCGAGCGCAAGCGCTACAAAATTTCGTCACGAATCCGGTTTATCAAAAATATCAATTGGCCGTTCGTTCTTTGATGGCTGCAAAATCCATTGCATTAAGTAATTTAAATTTGCTGATGGCTGAGCGAACACCCGTAAAAGATTTAGCGACAAACGCAGGTATTCCCAATGACCCGAATCTCCCCGCGGGTTACGCGAGCCCACTCGAGGTCGAAAACTACATCGCTAACGAACGCGTTAACAACCCACAATGGTTTCAACAAATCAAAACGGCTTCGCCTGCGGCGGTTCAACGCGAAGAAGTTTTAATTCTGGCTGAAATTGAAAATGAACTCGAACGCAATCATTTGGATAACGAGAGATTGCTCGCGACCTTGTCGATTTCTACACTCCAAAGTACGCAAGCCTCCCAGCTGGTGTTGCAATCCAAGGCACAAGACGTCAACCAAATCATTGACCCCAAAGCGAACCAGGGTGCAAGGTAAGTTCAGATATAGTGGATAACATAGCTTAGTTCACTGTCGTCATCCCGCGACTGGTTCGCGGGATCCAGAAAAGCCTAGAAAATACTGGATCCCGCGAACCAGCAAGTAGCCCGTATGAAGCGAAGCGAAATACGGGAAATTAAGAAATTAAAAGGGTGGTGGCAGTGGTTGATTATCGAAGGAATTATGTTTGTGGAGGGAATTATTTTTTTACGGTGAATCTACAAATCCCGTATTCCGCTTCGCTTCATACGAGCTACTTGCTAAAAGCCGTGTACAAATAGGGTCTGCACTGCAGTAGAAACCCTCATCCGGCCTGCGGACAGGCCACCTTCTCCCGCAGCAGACTGCGGGAGAAGGGATCAATGGGTGTGAACAGTTACAAATATCGTAGCTCGGATCTGGCATTTTATAATCAAACAGGCTCTCAGAAACCTTGCTCTAAGCCCCCTTTCTTCGCATAATAATCGTGATTACAAAGGGGAACTGACAGCAAGTGATTGGAATACCTTCTTATGAAAAAGCGCGAGTCATCGTCTATGGCGACCTGATGCTCGATCGCTACTGGTATGGCGAAGCTGCTCGAATTTCCCCTGAAGCGCCCGTTCCCATCGTCCGCGTCAATGAGATGGAAGTCAAACCCGGTGGCGCGGCAAATGTGGCCCTCAACGCAGCGGCTTTAGGCTGCCCCGTCACCTTGATGGGTTTGGTCGGCCAAGACCCAGAAGCACACGAACTCAAAACAGCGCTGTCTCAACAGCACATCGATTGCCAATTTGAAACCGTTCCCGGGTATCCCACGGTGACAAAATTGCGCGTGCTGGGGCAAAACCAACAGCTCCTGCGCATGGATTTTGAGCGTATCTTTGAAAATTACAATGACAGTAACATCATTCAACACTACGAGCAGGCGCTGCCTCAATCCAAAGCCGTCATCTTATCGGATTATGCTAAGGGCGCTTTATTTAACGCGAATGTGTTAATACAAAAAGCCAGATCGCATGGCATCCCCGTTTTTGTCGATCCAAAAACCACTGATTTTAATCGCTACCGCGGTGCCACGTTGTTGACACCCAATTTAAAAGAATTCGAAGCAGTTGCCGGTTTTTGCCGAAATGAAAACGAACTGATTGATCGCGCCGTTCACCTCATTCAGCAATTTGATTTTGACGCCATGCTCATCACGCGCGGCAAACACGGCATGATTTTGATTCACCGCAATGGACAATACGAAGATTACCCCGCACGCGCGAGTGAAGTTTATGACGTCACTGGCGCGGGTGATACTGTCATCGCCGTTTTAGCCGCCTCGGTGGCTGCTGGAGCCACATTACCTGAGGCAGTGAATCTAGCTAATTTTGCCGCTGGTTTAACCGTGCGAAAACTCGGCGCAGCGACCATCAGCATTTCAGAATTACGCCGAGAATTACAGCGCGCTAATGATTCACACGTCGGCATATTAAGCGAAGAAGAATTGCTCGTTACCGTTGCTGATGCACGCGCTCACGGTGAACGGATTGTCATGACGAATGGTTGCTTTGATCTGCTTCACGCCGGCCACGTCGACTATTTAGAAAAAGCGAGAGCGTTGGGCGATCGACTGATTGTTGCCGTGAACTCAAACGAATCTGTTGCTCGATTAAAAGGCGCAGAACGGCCACTCAATCCGCTCGTGGCACGCATGGAAGTGTTAGCCGCTTTGCGCTCGGTGGATTGGGTTGTTCCTTTTTCGGAAGATACACCCACTCGTTTAATCAGCCAAGTACTACCGGATATTTTAGTCAAAGGCAGTGACTATCAAATAAAAGATATCGCGGGAAGTGCGGCCGTCATCAACAATGGCGGAGAAGTCGTTACTATCCCTCTTAAACAAGGATTGTCGACAACGGCGCTCATCGAAAAAATAAGGGGAGTCACCGCATGATGATTGTAACGGGCGGCGCCGGCTTTATTGGCAGCAATTTGGTAAAAGGGTTAAATGCCGAGGGAATTAACGATATTTTAGTCGTTGACGACTTAACGGATGGACGCAAATACAAAAACTTAATGGGTGCGTCATTTTCCGATTACCAAGATAGCCAGGATTTCTTGAATTACATCACCGCAAACAAAACCTTTGCGAGAACCATTGAGGCCGTGTTTCATCAAGGCGCTTGCTCAACGACAACCGAATGGAACGGCCGCTACATGATGCACAATAACTATGATTACTCCAAGCATCTCTTGAGATATTGCACCATGAATTGCATTCCATTTATCTATGCCTCGAGTGCCGCCGTTTATGGTGCTGGAAATGTATTTCAGGAATCCTCGATGAATGAAGCCCCGCTGAATATCTATGGCTATTCGAAATATTTATTTGATCAATATGTGCTGCGACAATCCATCAATATTCACTCCACTGTCGTTGGATTGCGGTATTTCAATGTGTATGGTCCTCGTGAACAACACAAGGGAACGATGTCAAGCGTGGCTTTTCATTTCATGAATCAACTCCACAACACGGGTACGGTAAAATTATTTGAAGGCTCGGATGGTTACGCCGATGGTGAACAGCGCCGCGATTTTATTCACGTCGATGATATCGTTCGTGTGAACCTATGGTTTATGGATAAACTCGGCCCCCGAGGAATTTATAACGTTGGGACCGGCATTTCACGAAGCTTTAATGATGTTGCAAAAACACTGATCGCCTGTCACGGATCCGGAACGATTGAATACATCCCCTTCCCCGAAAAATTGAAATCCGCCTATCAAAGCTTCACCGAAGCCGACATAACCCGACTACGAGAAGCGGAATATCCCTATGCCTTCACGACCCTGGAAGAAGGCCTCGCACAATATTACACCTGGATGCAGAAAAACCATTTTTCCGAAAAGCAATCAGCAGAGCTTGTTATTTAAATGAAATCTCAAATCGGTTTATAGGCAATAAATTGTCGCCTTGGAGTCACCCGTTCTTGCCAGGCGCTCACCCCGGCGTGAAGCTACGTTTCACCTTCTGTTCATTTTGTAACCGGTGTTTTATAGCCAAGCAGGCTCTTAGTCTTCATCACTGCTACTACTAAATTCTAATACCCTACCTCTCTTCTTCTCCTGAGCTTCCTGGCCCTTGTTATCATCCTCATCATCAGAGTGCTTAAATACTGAGCCTTGTCGAGCGGGAGAAGCATATTGTCCACCGTATTTTTCACCGGTTTTACCGTAAATTACTCGAGAAAGCGCCGTGTATAAGATACACACATTCCGACGGGCAGCTTGCAGCGTTGCAGGTTCGTGGATCCATTTTCTTAAGTCGCCGTTCTCCAGATTGATGTACACCCCCCTCTCATCACCAGGAATCTTCAGAGAAATATCCAGCCTTCTCAATAAGGGCAGAACTTCGTTATCTAATTTACAATAGGGTGCACTTGCTCTTACTTGTTCAGGTGACTGCTGCTTCATCATTCCTTCAACCAATATGTCCGTTATGTAAGTCACTTCCTCACCATTTTCCTGGCCATGAATTTCAAGCCTCCAAGTGCGGTTCTCTTGCTTAATGTAGCAAGTGCTGAGGAGCGCTGAACAGTCTGCAAACAATTTAGCCTCATCTTGCTGGGTTTCTTTATTTTTTAATTCTTCTTCCCACTCTCGGCAATGCTTGATAAGCCCACCCATCAACGCACCCGAAAAAGCAACCACCAGCACCTGCCAAAAAATATTTCCATAGCCCCACTCTTCGGACCCGAATTTTAATAGCTTATCCGCAGTATCTTTTCCAATAAAACGAGTAATGGCTGCCGCTAACATCCAAAATACAAGACCAACAATCCCACCATCACGTGCAGCCTTTGTCTTATTTGCTGGATTCCAGTTAAAATAGCCTGAAGTTGGTCGTCTCGCCATAAAATATCCCCCACCATTTTTAGAAAACGCCATGAGTTTAACAAACATTTTAGCGCTTTGGCTGATTTCTAAAAATTAATGTTGCTTTAATCTTTTTAACAAAGTAACAGTACAAGTT
>CAYGED010000014.1:0-13500 GCA_964348555.1 uncultured Coxiellaceae bacterium | reverse complement strand
ACTCAATTGTGTTTAGCATCTATGCTCTCCTTAAACTTAAATTAATAAGATCAAATTTTAAAGTAAAAAACAATATCATAATTATTAATTAATTGGTAGGAGAATTATATCTTTACCAGGTTTTTTAAGGTGTTATTAAGGTATAATCACTGGACCCATGTTTCCAATAAATCATTTAAAAAGCGATAACCGAAATCGGTGACTTGCCAGGAATCGTTTTGTTCGTGGATCCAGCCATCCGTCACGGCTTTTTTCATGCCGGGATTAAGCTGCTTGATCGGGAGACCGGTTCGAGCGGTAAATAATTTCTTTGGAATGGGTTTTTTTAGTCGAAGTGCATTCATCATGAATTCGAGCGGGAGTTCTTCAGCATTCAATTGCTTTTTATTTTCAATAAACGATTTTTGGGGGTCGAGATAATTTTTTGGGTTTTTTTCATTCCAATGACGTGTAATCTGACCTGCTTTTAAATCAGTTAATTTGCTGTGTGCGCCGGCGCCAATGCCAAGGTAGTCGCCAAATTCCCAATAATTTAAATTATGTTGACAATTAAAAGTCGGTTGAGAATAAGCGGAAATTTCATATTGAATAAAATTATTTTCTGTTAGCCATTGCTGTCCCTGCGATTGAATCTCAAAAAGATAATCGTCCTCGGGCAACGTGGGTGGTTTTTTATAAAAATAAGTGTTGGGTTCGATGGTTAATTGATACCAAGAAAGGTGAGTCGGTTTACAGTCTGTTGCTTTTTTTATATCGAGCATGGCTTCATCGAGCGTTTGATTGGGTAGGCCAAACATCAAATCAAGATTGAAATTTGTGAAGCCGGATGTTTTCGCTGAATCGATAGCGCGTAAGGCTTGCTCACCATCGTGAATGCGGCCGAGTCTTTTTAATTTTTCATGATTAAAGCTTTGAATACCCAGTGAGAGCCGGTTGATACCCAATTGCCGATAAGCATAAAATCGTTTTTGTTCCACTGTGCCGGGGTTGGCTTCTAAAGTAATTTCAATCTCATGTTCAAAACTGAGAAATGCATACAGACCGTTAAATAATTTTTCGTAAGCATTGGGTGAAAAGAGGCTGGGTGTTCCGCCACCGATGAAAATAGAATGAATCGATCGATTTTCAAGGTGAGGTGCCTGTGTGTGAACTTCAGTGAGCAGTCGGTCAACATAGTCTATTTCTGGAAGTGCGCCTTGCTTAGCGTGTGAGTTGAAGTCGCAGTAGGGACACTTACGCACGCACCAGGGCACGTGGATGTATAAGCTGAGTGGAATTTTCTTCATGTTTGTCATGCGGGGATTGTAGCAGGAATGCGTGGTTCACGTTACACTAGCTCTTAAACAAGGTGCGCGCATGAAAAAAAAGCCAGAAATTCTGAATAGAACGGTCCTAGCACAAAGTCGATTATTTGATATTGAAAGCGTGCATTTGCGGTTTTCCAATGGTCAAGAACGTCATTTTGAACGGATTGCGGGCCGAAATCCGAGTTCTGTCATGGTTGTTCCCATGCCAGATGAAAAGACCGTACTGTTGATTCGGGAATATGGAGCGGGTGTGGAAGACTATGTGCTCGCGTTTCCGAAAGGGGCTGTTGAAGGTGATGAAGATATTTTTTCAACGGCATTGCGTGAGCTCAAAGAAGAAGTGGGTTATGGCGCGCGAAAGTTTGAAAAGATCGGCCAGTTTAGTGCTTCGCCTGGTTATCTGGGTTCGATGATGCAGGTTGTGTTAGCCACGGATTTGTATCACGAGCCCATGCCCGGTGATGAGCCTGAGCCCATGGAAGTCGTGCCCTGGAAACTCGATGCCATCGATCCCTTGATTGCGCACCCTGAATTTCATGAGGCACGAAGTATCGCTGCGTTATTGATGCTTGAGAGATTGAGACGTGGATAATTGGCAAGAATGGCTTGAGCCCGTTATCGCGGTGGCCAAGGAAGCGGGTGCTGGAATCGCACACTATTTTGGTCTTTCTTCTCAGCAGATGCACGTCAGTCGAAAAGATGATAATACGTTTCTCACGCAAGCGGATGTTTGTGCGAATGAAATCATTGTGCGCGGTTTAAAACATTTGTCATCGCTTCCCATCTTGTCGGAAGAAAGTGCCTTATTGTCTTATGAGGCTCGAAAAAATTGGTCTTTTTATTGGTTGATCGATCCTTTGGATGGAACGCGAGGGTTTATCGAGCGATCCGAAGAATTTACCGTCAATATTGCTTTGATTCACGAGCATCAGCCGGTAATGGGTGTTGTTTATGTTCCCATGCAAAAGTGTTGTTATTTCGCCATTCGTGGTAAAGGGGCTTACAAGCAATCGGGGAATGATGAGCCACGGAGGATTCAAACCCGCCAGATCGACTGGTCTTCTTATCATATATTGTTTGGGCGCTACCTGAGAAACGCGCAACTGCCGGATTGGTTTTCCGCTCAACCGGGTGTGTCGGTAATTCGCTTGAATAGTTCATTGAAATTATGCTGGATTGCTGAGGGAAAAGGGGATATTTATCCCCGGCTCGGAGAGACGAGTGAATGGGATACGGCGGCCACTCAGTGTGTTGTCGAGGCAGCCGGTGGTGCTGTGCTTGATTTCAATGAGGATCCGCTGCAATATAACACCCGATCATCCGTGTTGAATCCGCCTTTCGTGGTGATCGGTGATCCCAAACAAAAAAGTCAAATCATCCAACTCATTCAAACAGTGAGGAGTGCAAAGTAATGAAACACGTAAAAGTGGCCGTGACGGGAGCCGCTGGGCAAATTGGTTATGCATTATTATTTCGTTTGGCTTCTGGACAAGTCTTTGGCGCGAATACAACCATTGATTTACACCTTGTTGAAGTTGAGCCGGCATTACCCTCGTTGCAGGGTGTGGTGATGGAACTGGAAGATTGTGCGTTTCCGTTATTGCGCAATGTGGTTGTCAGTGCGGATCCGAATGTTGGATTTAAAGAGGTGAATTGGGCTATTTTAGTTGGCGCAGCACCGCGTAAAGCTGGCATGGAGCGCGCGGATTTGTTGCAAAAAAATGGTGGGATTTTTAGTGTGCAAGGTAAAGCGCTCAATGATCATGGTGCCAGTGATTTACGCGTCTTTGTGGTGGGTAACCCATGCAACACCAATTGCTTAATTGCCATGAATAATGCGCCCGATGTTCCGAAAGATCGATTTTTTGCAATGACGCGCCTTGATCAAAATCGAGCGATGTCACAATTGGCGATGAAAGCAGGTGCTACAGTGGGCGATGTCAAAAACATGATTATTTGGGGGAACCACTCCTCAACGCAATACCCGGATTTTTATCATGCAATGATTAACGGTAAATTGGCTCCGGATGTGATTGCCGATAAAAAATGGTTGACGGAAGGCTTCATTCCTTTAATTCAACAGCGAGGCGCGGCAGTGATTAAAGCGCGAGGCGCGTCGTCTGCGGCTTCCGCGGCTAATGCTGCATTAGGCAGTGTCATGAGTATTGTGAATGAAACACCCAAGGGTGACAGTTATTCCGTGGCTTTATGTTCCCAGGGTGAATATGGCATTGATAAAGGATTAATTTTTTCATTTCCTTGCCGCACTGAGAATGGCAAAGTTAAAATTATCGAAGGTGTGCAGCACAATGATTTTGGAAAGGCGCGATTAAAAGCCACGCTAGACGAATTGCGTTCAGAGCGCGATACCGTGAAAGAATTGGGGTTAATTAAATAAAATACCCCGTGGTAAGTCACGAGGTATTGAGGCTTTTGCGTGCGTGTTTTAGGTATTGAAACTTCCTGCGACGAAACAGGCGTGGCCATCTACGATGGTGGCTGCAGCTTATTATCAAATATTTTATATAGCCAGGTTTCTACTCACGCAGCCTACGGTGGTGTGGTGCCTGAATTGGCCTCGCGCGATCACATTCGTAAAACACTTCCCTTAATTGAAACAGCACTCATGGAAGCAAAGCTCAATAAAAAAGACATCAATGGGATTGCTTACACCAAAGGCCCTGGGTTAATGGGTGCGTTAATGGTGGGCGCCTCCATTGCCAAAAGTTTCGCTTATGCACTTAAAGTACCTGTTATTGGTGTGCACCACATGGAATCGCATTTAATGGCGATAGGTTTAGAAGAGCGCCAACCGAAATATCCATTTCTTGCATTGCTGGTGTCTGGCGGACACACGATGTTGGTGCACGTGCGGGAATTTGGGTGCTATGAAATTTTAGGCGAAAGTGTGGACGATGCCGTGGGTGAAGCGTTTGATAAAATTGCTAAATTATTAGGACTTTCTTATCCGGGTGGTCCTGCGTTGGCGAAATTAGCTGAGAAAGGCAATGTTTCGCGGTTTCACTTTCCACGTCCCATGCAAAAGCGCGCAGATTTAAATTTTAGTTTTAGTGGTTTGAAAACATTTGCGGTAAATTGTTTTAAGCGGTCAGAAGGGGATGAGCAAACACGTGCGGATATTGCATCTGCTTTTGAAGAGGCGGCAGTGGATTCATTAGTTCAGAAGAGTCTTCGTGCGATGGAGCAGACAGGTTTGAATGAGCTGGTGGTTGTTGGTGGAGTGGCGGCTAATAAAAAATTACGCCAGCGTCTTGGAGAAGCAGTGCAATCCGCCTCGGGAACTATTTATTATCCTCGACAAGAATTTTGCACGGATAATGGCGCCATGGTTGCTTACAATGGTTGGCTGCGTTTGTCGCGCAACGAAAAAGAAGATAATGCTATCCGTGTATTCCCACGTTGGTCGATGAAAGACTTGTCTCCTCCATGCCTTAACTGAAATTGCTATTGTGAGCAGGATTGGCTACAAGCGGCGATTTCTTTCAACGACGACTGGCGCCGCCGAATAATCGTAGCAGCATTAAAAACAAATTGATGAAATCCAAATACAATTTCAATGCACCGAAAATGGCTTGCTTGGTGATAACGCCTTCTCCATTTGGATTGCTGAGTATGTATTGGTTTTTGATTATTTGGGTGTCATAAGCGGTTAATCCAGCAAACACGATGACACCGGCTGCAGAGATCACCATTTGTGCCGTATCGGCTCGCAATCCCGGAATAAAGAAAGCGAGGAGCATAAAACCAATAATACCGAAAAGTCCCATGACACAGAATTTTCCTAGTGGACCAAGGTCACGCTTGGTGACGAGGCCAAACAAAGTAAGACCGAAGAAAGAAATGGCAGTAACGAGGAAAGCGCTTTGAATGGTTTTGCCCGTGTAAGCCAAAAAGATGATACTAAAAACAACGCCAGTGAGAATCGTGTAGAGGATATAAAGCAGTGCCGCGACTCCCGCATTGATACGGTTAATCGCCCAGGACAGAGCGATGACGATACCGATTTGCGCGACGATTAAAAATAGAAGGAGGCCAGAGCTTCTTAAAACTGCTTGTAGAATAACTGGGTGGCTGGCAATGTAATAGGCCGTGCCGGCGGTAATGACGAGGCCGAAAAACATCCATAGGTAGACTTTGGACATAAACTTGCTAATCGTGATCGATTGCGCGGATCGACTAACCTGAGAAGTGGTACGGTAATATTCGGGCATAGGGACTCCCCTGTTTTATTAAGATTGACGAATTATACAGGAGTTTCGCACTTCGTGCGATAACTCCTTCCTGGTTTTATTGCCAGCGCGAAGCCAGTTCGCGCTCGGCAACCCAAGGGGAGATCTTGGCTAAACCCCATCGCTTTGTGGACTTTTCACAAAGCGCAAAAGTTCTGTTAAAAAATTAGCCTCCGTTGCTACCTAGCCGAGATCCTCTATAATCAGGCCATGGATAGCGTTAGCAATGACAATTTAATCTGGCTGGATCTCGAAATGACGGGCTTGGACCCGGAGACCGACCGAATTCTCGAGATCGCCACCATCGTCACCAATTCCAACCTGGATATCCTGGCCGAAGGACCTGCTTTTGCCGTTCGCCAGCCTCAAGCGCTGTTGGATGGGATGGATGCCTGGAATAAAGAGCACCATGGTCAGTCAGGCCTGATTGAGCGGGTTCAGAAGAGTCTCGTGGACGAGGCGAGTGCCGAATCAGAAACTCTGCTCTTTTTGGAGAAATACGTCCCCCCGGGTAAATCGCCCCTGTGTGGGAATTCGATTTGCCAGGACCGTCGTTTTCTCGTGCGATACATGCCCACCCTTGAAAAGTATTTTCATTACCGTCACGTGGATGTGAGCACGCTTAAAATACTGGCCCAGCGCTGGAATCCTAAAATCGCTGCTGGCATCACAAAAGAATCCAAGCACTTGGCCCTGAGTGATATTCGAGACTCTATTGAGGAACTCAGGTATTACCGAAAACACTTAATGAATCCAGAAGCGCAAGAAAAGCCCTGAGGGGCATGCCCCCCTAGCCCGGATATTTTACACCCGGTCGAGTAGACAAGCGTGAGGCGAACCGATATCATTTTACGCAGTTGATCAACCATAAGGAAACACCATGAGTTTTATCATCAGCATTATAGTAGCTTATCTCATCGGTTCAATTTCTTGTGCCATTCTGATTTCGAAATTTTTAAAGTTACCGGATCCGCGTACTCAAGGCTCCGGAAATGCGGGCGCGACAAACATAGCCCGTATTTCAGGAAAGCAAAACGCCATTTATGTATTGGTGGGGGACGCATTGAAAGGGCTCATTGCCGTTTTAATGGGTCATCTGTTTCACTTGCATGGGGTGAGCTTGGCATTTGTCGCATTGGTTGTTGTGATTGGTCATGTATTTCCGGTTTATTTTAAGTTTAAAGGTGGGAAGGGTGTTGCCACGATGATTGGTGCGGTCATGGGATTGTCTTTTTGGGTCGCCGTTTTTTTAATCGCTACCTGGATTATTTTGGCTTTGGTGTTCCGCTACGCCTCACTGGCTTCGATTGTCACCGCGGTGGCAGCGCCCATTTATATTTTGATTGCAGGTCAGGGTAGTTATTTTTTCCCCGTCTTGTTAATCATGGCATTGATCTTATGGAGGCACTGGGAAAACATCAAACGACTTCGCAGTGGCTCTGAAAGTAAAATTCAGTTTTAAATTGTTGGCCTTATCGTCAATCGTTAGTCACTCCATTCGGCACATGCCCCGTGGCGACGTGCTCAGCGGCGGATTCGCAATGACCTTTTTGATCATCGAAAAAGATATCCGCCGAAAATGCTTTTAAAAAATTAGCTTTGTTTAAGCCACCAAGAAATAAAGCCTCGTCAATTCGAATATTCCAGGCGCGCAATGTTTTGATCACTCGTTCGTGTGCTGGCGCTTGTCGCGCCGTGACGAGCGCAGTTCGAATGGGGCAATTGCTAGCAGGAAAGTGATTTTGCAGCAAATGCAAAGCCGCGAGAAAGCCTTTGAATGGGCCGCCGGACATGGGTTTATTCGCCGCTTTTTTTTCATTTTGCGTAAAAGCGTGTAAACCATCTTGCTGAAAAACACGTTCAGATTCGTCCGAGAATAAAACAGCGTCGCCGTCGAAAGCGATTCGAAGTTCATGGCCATGATTTTCGGTTTTTTTTGCAGACGAAGGTAAAATGGTGGCGGCTGCACAACCTGCTTGTAATGCGTTTTTTACATCCTGAGGATTCGCAGAAAGAAAGAGATGTGCGCCGAATGCTTGGATATATTGATAAGGGCTTTGACCGCTGCTAAAGGCGGCGCGCGTGATATTCAGTTGATAATGTTGAATACTATTAAAAACACGAAGCCCTGTGTCAGCACTGTTTCGTGATAATAAAATCACTTCAACCAAATCTTCATGTTTATTTAACGATAAAAACTTCTCGACGAGAGGAAATGCAACGCCTGGCGAGAGAATTTCATTTTCGTGTTCAATTTGATAAGCAGCGTATTGGCCAACGCCTTCTTTTTCGTAAACTGCATTACTTTGATCGAGATTAAACAAAGCGCGCGATGAAATCGCGACGACTAATTTGTGTGAAATATCGGTTGGCATTAGCTGATCTCCGAAAAATTGGATTGTTTTTCTATCGTTTCAGTGGAGTCAATAAGTGGTGACTGCCAACTGGCAGCAAGGCGTTTTAAAGGTTGTGATATTTTTAAGTCTGATTCTCCAGTTGTTTTTTGAAGATTGGGAATAATCGCCGTCGAAAGCGAAATTTTGTTCGTAACTCCAATCAAATCCATAAAGGTATCTTTCGATGGTGGTAACAATTTGGTTTCGTCGTTAGGGTCAAAGGTGGTTTGCATTAAGAGGTGAATCGATTTTTTTGTTCGAGTGACCGCGACATAAAATAAGCGGATCGATTCGTTGTCAGCTTTAGTTTTTTCCAGGCGCTTTAAATAATCATAAATTGAATCGCTGTCATCGTAGGTTGATTTCATGGGCGCGAGTATGAGATCACTTTGTCCGTTTTGTTCAAGTTTTTCTAGCCACAGAAGTAAACGGTTTTTATCGGATGCGATTTTGCGATGAAGGCTCGGCAGAATGACGTGATCGAATTCGAGACCTTTTGCTTTGTGTATGGTCATGATTTGAATGGGGTTGTCATCCGTTTCATTGGTTTGCGCATACAATTGCTCGAGTTTGTCGAGGAGTTGGGGTATTTCAAATGAGGCATCGAATTGTTCCAATAGTTTAAAATAAACTTGGGTATTAGCCATTTCAATTTCATTTTCGAGGCAAGCCGGGCCTCCTAACGCAAGCCAGACACCTTTGATCCAACTGGATAAAGGTAATCGGCGGCGTGATTCACGAGACGCTAAAATGATTGGGACGATGCGAGCCAGACGGTTTTTCCCATCATCGCTTAACTGAGAAATGGTCGCGTAGTGTTGGATATTTTCATACAAAAATTTTTTTGGGTTGTGGTGCGTGATAGCGTGTAAATCATTTAACGTTAACCCACACCAAGGCGCGCGTAAAATAGAAAGCCAAGCGATACGATCGTTGAGATAATGCAGCCCCCGTGTCAGTGAGACCAAATCACGAATTTCAATGCGATGATTTAATGCTTCGATGTCAATCGCACGATAAGCGATTCCAGCCGATTTTAATTTTGGAATTATATCGATAAGCTGATTTCGAGAGCGTACCAGAATTGCAATGCTTTCGCGGGGATTTTTTTCTTGGCATTCACGGATAATGTTAATAATGTCACGGGCTTCATCTTCGGCCGTCCCTTCAAGCAGTGAACGAAGAGAAACACGCGAAGTGAAATCATTGTTCAGGACGGGTTTTGACGCTGAATAGGTGACGGCGCCGGTGTTTCGATCGGGAGTAACAGGAAAAATGCTTTCAAAAGTTTGATTAACCCAATTGACGATGGTCGGTGAAGAGCGAAAATTGGAGGCTAATGTTAATGGTATTAAACGGATCTCACCGATTCCCTGGTGTTGAACTTGATGGAATAGACTCACTTCGGCATCACGAAAACGATAAATCGATTGCATTGGATCGCCCACGAGAAAAAGCGTTCGCCCATTGTTTTCTTGCCAGCCGGCCGTTAAGCGTTCGATCAAACGAAATTGAGTTAACGATGTATCCTGAAATTCATCAATAAGAAGATGACGAATTTGATAATCCAAATGAAGGGCCAAATCAGTTGGCTCCTGGGCGCTGCCAAGCGCGCGCATAGCGCCAAAGGTGAGCTCAGTAAAATCAATGAAGCCTTCTTCTTGAAAAATTAAGTTGAGTTCGGCAACGAGAAAGATTAATAATTTCAACAGCGTTTCAATGACAATCCATTGTTGATCACTGTATTTTATCGCTGGACAATGCATCAAATCGTGTAAATGAACTCGTAAGGATTCCTGTGTTGAGAATTTTTTGAGAAGGGCGATAAATTCAGATTTTTTTTCTTTAAAAGAAGCAATTTCGGCTTGATTTTTTGAATCCGTTACGGCTGGGAAGCCGCAGCTTTTATTCACGGTTTTTCGCCACTGGCCGGATTGAGTGAGGAGTAAGTTCGCTAGGCCTATCCATTGATCCAGGTAATTCAGCGTTGGTTTTGGCAGATGATTTAATTCAGAGCAAGGTAAAATGGAATGATTGGCCTCTATTTTTTTGACATTTTGACCGGCGAATTGAGCCAGCGGAATTAATTTTTTCAGCCATTCGGAGTTAAAGCTTTCAAATACCATTCGTAATTGTTCGGACACGATATTTTTCAGCCCCATTTCCAATGTCTGTTTTAGTTGGCTTGAGTCGCGATGGTAAGGGGTAATGTGGGGGAGCCATTGTTCTCGATGCGATAGCATTTCCAAGAGCAGGGATTTTAAATAGTCCACGTTGTTATCGAGGTGTAACAGCAGTTTTTCAACGTGCTCTCGATAGTCGGCTTTTAACAATAATGTTTGAGCGGCTTTCTCGTAATAACAATTCGGCTCCTCGGTAATTTTTGCTTGCGCACCGAAGCCAGTGAGCAATGGAATTTGTGCGCATAATCGTGCGGCCATTGCGTCGATGGTAAAAATCTGGAGTCGGTTGGGATTGTCGAGCAAATGCCACGCTTTTTTCTGATTTTGTTGTAACGCTTGTTTTGCAAGGGCGTTTGTTATAGTTTGCTTGGGCGAAGTGTTACTCAATGCGGATAAGATTCGCTCTCGCATTTCACCAGCGGCTTTTCGTGTAAACGTGATGGCAACGATTTCTTCGGGTGATTGAACCTGTGCGAGTAGGCATAGGTAGCGCTGAATCAACAATTCTGTCTTTCCAGATCCAGCAGGCGCTTGCACGATAAAAGAATTTTCGATCGCAAGAGCGTGTTGTCTTATTTTCTGATCAGTCATTATTTTCCTCAACACCCCACCGCTTGCAGCGGGACCTTTATTCAATCCGACATAAAGCATGCAAATCGCAATAGCGACACGTGCTGTCGGGATTTTCGGGATCCACTTTTGCTACTCCCTCTGCGAAATCCTTGGCAAGCCGTTCAAGCGTTTGCTTCCATTCCTGTCGAATGGTATTCCAACCTTGCATTGAGATCGGTTTTACTTCAGAAAATGAATGGTTTTCTAAGATGGACAGTCCTTTAAAAACAAATTTTTCACCACGAACTTGTGCGTATGCTATTCCCACGGGATTCGCGCTTGCATAGGTGCAATAAAGCGGTAGCTGCAAATCTTTAGGTCGTTCACCAAGCCAATCATTGGTGGTGTTGAATTTTTTTGTTTTGTAATCGATGATGAAATCACCGCCGGCGTCCACTTCATCGAGGCGATCTATTCGCAGCCGTAATGAAAGTGAACCCACTTTTATAAATCGTGATGTTTCGCATTGATTAACGTGAAACGGAGGGCGTTTTTTTTCTAGATTCAGCCATTCGGTGATAATTTTTTTGATTCGAATTTTTTCAACGTGAAGAAAGATATCATGAATTGATTTGTCTCGAATAATTTTTTCAATCGCATCGACGATTATTTGGCTCAGTACTTCGTCACTGTAATTTTTTAGTTCTGCTTGTGTTTTTATTTTTTTCCAAATGGCTTCTAAGGTCAAATGAATTAAATTTCCACGCTCCATGGCGCTTAAGCCAGGCGTGGGTTCTGGAGGAAAGTGGGCGTTTAATCGGATTTTTGCAAAGGCTTGAAAAGGGCAATCCGATTGATATTGCAAGACACTTTTCCCACCTCGAATCAGTTCATTTTCTTGGACGGGTAGGGCTTGATTATCGGTAAAAAAATCTAATTTTTTCGAGAGAAATATTCGTTTAGCAAGATTCGCTTCTTGATCAAGCTTGAGGTGTGTTTTGGTAATTTCACTGAAAGATTTGATTAAAGCGCTGATGCCCAACGCGCGGTCATTATCGAATTTTGGTGAGCTGAAAATAATTTCTTTCGCGCTGGATAATAAACGATCTTGAATTCGTTTAGCATAGAAAAGTTCACGCTTTGCAGAAGCGTGTGGCATGTTGTGTTTTCTTTGTAACGAAATCGGTAAGAACGGATTCGGTTTTGCGGGCGCCGGCCAGGTTTCATCACTGAGTCCCATCACCCATAGATAATCAAACTCGTGACCAACCGATTCGAGCAAACCCATGATTTGGATCGGTGCTTCTTCGTTGGATTTTACTTGAAATACCGTGTGCTGGGTGAGCTCGGTGAGTAAGTTTATCGCTTCCACTCGAGAGAGCGTTTGATGAGTCTGGTCGAAAGCGCTAAATTCGCCCAGTAATTCGTTCCAACGGATTAACCGCGCCGTTTCAAGCGCATTGAGTTTCACTTCGCCAGGCCAGCCGATCATTGTTAATTCTTTTTCAAACTGCAATGCCCAGGCTTTTGAGGATTGATGAGAAACGCGATCAATGGATTCACACCAGTGATGCCAACGACTTGGAAAAGTGGTTTCGCTGTATTGTTCGATTAAATTAGAAAAATCTTGTTGAATGGTTTTGTTATCAATTTCATAGCGCAAATCAATTCGCCATTTATCATCAATCGCTGCAGCGACGTAAGTGTCTGTGGGATGTGCATGTAAATAAGGAGAATGCAAAAGTGTGCAAAGATCATGTGTGCGAATGGGTTCCTCGCTTAACGCTAATAGGCGAAGTGCGGCGTTAATCATCAGTGAGTCGTTAAAGGCTTGTCCAGCGGAAATATTAAACGGCGCAGGTTTGTATCCCATTGTAGGTAAAATATTTTCCGGCGTAAAAACATCCGTGAAATGGGAGAGCAGCGAAGCCCGTTGTTGTGGAAGATTGGGAACTAAAATGCCGATGCGTGGCTTTTTCGTGGGCGATTGCAAGTATTTTTTTGCCCACAGGGCGGCCGCTCGAATTTCAATTTCAGTATCATTCAATTGGATTCGTTCAGTCTTTTTGTTGATTTGTTTTGGTTCGAAAATCATGACATCAATCTTGCTTTTTAAGCTCGTCATGAGTGAATCGAGCGCGGGTGTGTACTCATCAAACCCGATCATCACCAGGGCTTGTTTTGGGCGCCATTGATTTTCTTCCAGAAGTTGTTTCAAGCGGCGAGGCAATTCAACCAGGCAAACGAAATGTCGCTCTGCCAACCGATGTTCAAATTGTTTTGCCCAGCTGAGAAAGGTTTCGGTTTGCAAGTCGGTTTCTTTGGAGAGGGTATCCAGCGAGAGATTCCATTGAATGAGTGTTTCCCAAGCGGATTTTGCTAGGCTGGCTGTTGCTTTGATGTGCAAACCCAATTCGTTTTTGCTCTCTTCTCGAATAATTTGTTGCCACAGCGTTTGTACTTGAAAATCGGAGAGCAGAAGTTGCCCAGACTGAGAGGCCTCTTCCCATGTTTGCAAAAGCCAATTTTCAATTGGCATTATTCGAGGTAATTTTTGATCGAAATTGCCTTGTGAGGAAACAGCTTCGCTAAGTTGTTGCTGTAAATGAAAACTTAAGCGACGGTTCACTGTCAGTACGGTAATTTCCTTCTGGAATATGGGCAATCGCTCACGATACATTAGGATCAATTTCCCTTGATGTTTAAGCCAAAACCCTCGCAAAATTTCTCAAAAATTGAAAAGTTGCTCACAGGACAACTTGATTATAAAAAAATTAACTGACTTTGTATGCGGCTATAGTACTAAAAATGG
>CAYGED010000013.1:0-13948 GCA_964348555.1 uncultured Coxiellaceae bacterium | reverse complement strand
CATATAAAGTGATCGTATAAATATTTTTTATCCCAACTAAATAGCCTAGTAACTCAATACCAGAAAGAGTGGTAAAAATCGCGCGAATTAGCAAATCATACTGAGCCTCTGGAATATCATTGAGATCATTTACCGGATATAACAAATCATCCATTCTATCGCATTTCCACATAGAATGTTTTTTCAAATCTTTCAAAGTTAAATAACTCTTACCTTCATTAAGGCTCATAATACCTTCCCCGATTAATCATTCCATATTCTTCTAGTAATGAAAGTGCATCGACTCTTCCAGATTTTGGTACAACAACGGCATATTGGCCCTCATCTAAAATAGGATTAAAACGATTTCTAAATTTAAGATAAATAGCAGGATCATCTAAAGAAACAATATGCACTGGGATTTTATCTACACCAGCAGAGTTAAATGCAAGCAGTCGTCGATGATCAATTGAAAATAATTTACCATCCTTTTGAACAACTTGGATGGGTGGTAAATCATAGGGAGAAATTTCACCGGATTTTAATTTTGGTATTAATGCGTCAACGCGCGAACCGTTATTAAAATATGGCCCTGCATTAGGCTGTGAAAACCTGATCTCTCTTGGATCCATATGATAGAGGCCAGGCCTGAGATCAGATATTCCTTCCACCCCAGTAGAACCCTCCGCAAAAAACCGCGATGAAATCCGTGAATAGCGAGCGATGTCAGCAATTTCTTTGACGACGACTCCTCCTGGAATGAGTCCGCCCACGAGCACATTCCCAGTAAACTGCCCTACGGAATACGCTTGCTGAATATCATTTTCTTGTTGAAATACTCGGAATTGTTCAGCAACACCTTTCACCCATTGAACGGGGTGCTCTACTGCATAGCCAAAGCCTTTATCCATCTCGATGAGGGAATCAATGGGATGTGCTAAGAATCCTCGAATGGCATCCGCTGCTCCATGAATTTCCGTTTCTTGAATAGTGCCAAAATGGCTAAAGCCACTCGTTTGTTGTTGGCTCGTTTGACTATCAGACGCATCTTGTTGTTGGACCTGGGACCAGTTGATGCGGCAAATGTTGTCATTGCGGGTTTGTTTGAGTTGTTGAGGAGCGCTTATCGCGGATTGAGAACCACTGAGTGCATTGCGCCCAAAGAATCGAGGGTCTGAGCGAGTGGGTGAGTGGGGATTTGTGTTTGAGCTTGTTGATGTCGATCGACTCATGGGTCGTGTTGATGCGCCCATGGGTTGCTGCTTTAACGGATCGGGATTGCTGCCGGTGGGAGAAGTCTCATTGGCAAATAATCCGGCGGCCCAATCGTTGGGGCCTTCGTCAAAATAACGGAGTTGTTCTTCGAAGGCGCGCGTTGTTCCGGCGGCAATGGTTTTAGCAAATTCTTTTTTCTCGGCTTGTTTTTGCTGTTCTTCTTCGGGTTTGTACGTGGCTTCATCGGCGGCCCAGGTGCCGAAGGCTTGTGAGGCGGCCACCCAGGGGTTAAAGTGATCGCGGTAGATCAATGCGGTCAAATAGCCTCCGACTTCACTGTTCAATAAATCCGATAGCCAGGACTCCGCTGCGCGGGATAAACCACTCGAGGATCTCACCATTTGTTTCGTGTCGGCATTGATGAGTGCACTGGCGGTGCTATTTAACAAATCTCTCCAGGTGAATTGCTTGCGTTGACCGGTGGCGAGTAAGACTAAATCGCCCCCGATGGTCAATAAATCATTGCCCATCAGTGATTCTGAAAAGGTGAGTCGTTGGTTTTTTTCCACAAATTTCATCAAGAACTCCATCTTTGGAATTCGACTCAATACGCTGGCTAAACCAGCGGTGACCAAGGAGAGCTCACCTTGGGTGAGCGTTTCCGTCAAAGAAAAACTCGTTTCCATTCCGGTGAGCAACGCCACGCCTTGTTCAGCGGTGTCGGCCGCGATAGCGGAAGTGCTTAAGCCGACCATGGTCGCGAGTACTTCACCCAAGGTTCCTTCCAATGCGCCGGTAACGACGGGCGTTAATAAAGCAGACACCAAGGCGCCGACAAAAATCTCTAGGGCCATGCCGAGCAAGTTAACGTGCGAACGTCTTGGTGGCACGGGCATATAGGGATATAAGACACCGACAATTTGACCGGGATTATACGGAGCGAATTGCCCCGCATTATTATTTTGACTCACCCATGTGCGAGAAGGGATGGTTAACACCATGCCTTCGGGAGGGGTGTCGCCTTGGGAGTATCCATTGGCCTGTGAAATTAAGTAAGCAAAGTTCGCGCTTCCATACAACTGATGCGCAATGCCTGAAAAGGTATCGCCATCTTGAACGGTGTATTGGGAAGGACAGGACAGAGGCCACTGGGGACTCACGGCGTGATACCAGGGATCGAAGTTGACTTCGGTGGGTGTGTCGGCGCTCGTGGGATCCGAGGGTAAATCACCCACCCAAGCCAACACACCACCATCAGGGCCATAAACATAATATTCCCAGCGCTTGTCAGACTGTTTGAAAATAATTCGGTTCTCGGGATTGGTTCGAAACCAGCGAAAATCCCCGGGGTGGGTGAGATCACCGGTGACGCTCTGAAAATTTCCATTGCTGTCGTAAGTGACGTAGATCGTTCCATGCGCGGTTGTTTTTCCATTTTGAGTGCGAGTTCCTTGGTTTTGCACAACCTGCAGTGCATCAAAACCCACGTATTCCGAATCCAACTCATCCGTGATTTGGTTTTGACCCGGCGAATAAATGGTTTCTTGATGATGTGGATGCCCTTCGGTGTCGAACTGAGTGAATGTGGTTGTTGAACTGGTTACCCAATCTTTACCGGGTGCTTTTGTGTATTGCGCTTGCTGTGTTAAGCGCCCATTGTGATCATAGGGAGACGTATCTTCTTTGGTTGCCGAACCATCCGGATGTTGTTCTTGGTAAGTCGTTCGCCTACTGGCTCGGTCATAAGCATAGGTTCGTACCGTTCCTTTTGGAGCAGTGGTTGTCGTACTAACCAGTCCATTGGAAAGATAAGTGATTGTCTTTGTTTCTGTTATTCCATTAACATCGAGCGATACTTCTTGATATCGCCAGCCACGGATGTCATAAATGAGTTGAGTGCCTTGTCCGTTGCCGATCGTGACTTTTCCACCATTTGGAAGTATACCTCGATCCACGATCATCAAATCATCCGCGTCATAATCAAACCACTGATTCGCTGAATCGATGGGGTGCGATATTGTTTTTTTGGGATTCATGTCTGCGCTTAATTGTTTATACCAGGCTTGAGTGTGACGTCGGTTTCCATTGGGATCGAAAGAATAATCCGCATCCAAGCGAAGGTCTTCGAGGTGCGTGACCCATCCGAGAGGGTTAATAGTGAGGTAGGTGTCTTGATAAACTTGGTCGTCATTACCAATAAATCGTTCACCTCCTCGGCGCCCGATGAGGTCATACAAATAGCGAGTGCGCCATTCTTGTTGTTCGTCAATGAGCCATCGCAGATGGCCGGCTTCGTCCCGTATGAATTTTTGCTGCATGGGCGGAACCGGTTCTGAATCGGACGGGTTTCCCCATAGATACTGTTTACCGTGATTTCCTGCTCGTTGGGTGATGATCGCGGTGAGTTGATTGGTGGAGTCGCGCTGGTATTCGATCTGTGCACCTGGTGCACCCGTGCTGTCCGTTGCTTTATCGGTGTGTGTTTTTACGTTTCCAAATGGGTCGCGTTCCCACAATAATGGATGGCTCGCGCCGTCGTCTTCCGTCAAGCTCTCACCATTTCGATCAAAAGTCCGGGTGACACGATTACCTTCAGGGAATTGAGTCATGACCACTCGATCTCGTTCATCGTAGTCGAAATGCATTGTTTCACTATTCGGATTGCTTGTCTGCGTTCGCTGATCTCGCTCGTTGTAACCATGGGTAGTTTTCCAAGAGTAAGGGTCTGTCTCGGATGTCAATCGATCTTGATCATCGTAGGCAAAAGCGGTTGTGCCTCCGTTGGGATCAATACTTTTTTGTTTTCGCCCAAAGCCGTCCCAAATGGTCTGCTCCGATACTTTATTGGGGCGTACCGTATTCGTGATATTGCCAGCGAGGTTTTTGAAATACGCCGTCACGCCTCCTTTAGGTTTTTTGACTCCGATGGGACGGTGCATGGTATCGTAACCGTAAGTCGTTACTGGCTGATAATTATTGGTGGTTACGCCATATTCATCGACAACCTCGACAGGAGGATCTGTTTGCTGGATCATCCGATCGGCGGAATTATAGGTGCACACCGTGGTATTACCTAAAGGATCCGTTACGTTCAGCGCATTGCCCCATCGATCGAAAGTTTGCTTGCGGTCAGATTCCGCCCAAACGTATTGAGCATCTATCGAGGGTGTTACTTGATCGCCTGGGTGATCCACTAAAAGAAATGTTCCTATCGTCCAACCATCGGTTGTTTGTTTCAGTGGTGCAGGGATAGGATTGGGTTGTAGTTGATGATTATTCTCATCAAAAAACTTTATTCGAAAAGCGTAAGCGCCGGCATCTAATCCATTGAGTTGTGCAACCAACATCGTCGTATTTTGAATCTTATAATCGGAGCTACCAATCGTGATCCAACCGATATTCTCATCTTGATTGCCTTCTTGAAAATACTGCAAGGTGGCTGTCTTCGAACCCGTTGGAATCGGGTGCAATAACAAGCTGCGAATCGTGTAATACGCATGGCCTTCCGTTCGACGCGGCACTTCTCCCGCGCGCAGTGCTTCAATGGTTTGGCCATCGTAAAACAACCAGTCGGCGACTACTTTAGTGGGAATTGCGCCGCCCGGGTAAAAACCGGCTTTATCTAAAAAGTCATGACCGACCCAGGTGCTGCGCTCCATTCCATTGAGTAGCGTATAGTTAATTTGAAAAGGTTGACGGCTTAAATTTTTGGGTAAATGCCATTCAAATCGCGTTGGATTTGTTTCACTGAATACTACTGCAAAGTCTGGCATTGAAATAATCTGTGCATTGAGTCCTACCGGTTGATGTTTGGTCGTGATATTAAAAGCGTCGATTGGATCTAGACTCAAGTCCGGCGATCCCAGTGATAATGCTTGATAGGTGTATGCAGTCGGTTCACCAAAAATACTTGGATCAAACACGGCCCGCTGCCACCCACCTAACCAATCGGTCAAGCCTACATAGCCGATGACGTTGTGTTGAGCGTCTAATACGGCGATTAAATTGGTTTGCTCTCCTGCTGCTGGGTTGAAGTAAAGATAACTGGGAATTTCTGTCTCGGGAATATATTTATTGTGCGCTTCTCCAATCACTCGTCGTGTCGCTGGGCTGCCGCTATTATCAGTGCCATAAAGAATATTCGTTACCGGTAAAAAATTGGCGGGTGGGTGATAGTTAAAATGACCCTCTGATTCTGGTGTCAAAAACCCTGTACTCAAAGGTTGACTGGCGAGCGTATAAGTTCTCGAAGAGGGACCTCCGCCCGTATAGTTGGCATAGTTAAATTCCCCTTGAAGATAATAACAACCCGGTGGTGCATCATGCCAGGACACCTGCTCGTAATTTTGGATATCGTCACGTGTTATCGTCGTGTTATGAAATTCCACTCGGCGACCTTGGGGATCGGTTTGGTTTAACGTGAGCGGATTACCTTGTGCTTGTGCAATGGTAATGGGTTTTGCAGTGTAACTGCCGGTCATCTGATCGTCTAAGTCGATGGTGTAACGTCCTGGAATAGGAGCGGTGGTTACCCCTAATTTTGCAGCAGGAATAGGATCGCTTACTTTTTCTTCTTTTTCTTCAAATTGAATTTTTTCTTCTAACAATTCAACGTGAGCATGAGAGCGTGCACGGGTTGGGGCGGCTGGATAAAGCGCAATGCCTAAAACATCAGCCGTTTTTCCCGTTAACACCAGCGTGCTTTCATCAGCCAGTTTAACCGCTAAATGCAACGCGCCATCCGTGATACCCGTGTCGAGCACTAAGGTGCCTTTTGTACCTTCGCGCGGATTATAGTTAACACCCCTCTGCGGATCCACCATGTAATAGTTTAGTGTGTATTGATAAACATCCGATACCAAACTACTCACGTCCACGCCGAAACGTTCAATGTCATCCGGTGTGGTTACGCGCTTGGCTTCGAGTACAATCGGCAGCTGCGCACCATTGGTTCGATCCAAGAAAATTCGCGCAATCCAAAATTTTTCTTTCGGTGCTGGCCAACTAATACTGTAAGCACCTGATCCAAATACGCCGGGATATTGATCGCCGATGGATAAACACGTAATTAAGGGTTCCGGCATTCCCGGTGGTAAATAACGAAATGCGGGTAAATACTGATCGGTTACACGCGACAAACGATCGCGTTTAATGCCCACGCGTTGAATGCGCTCGCGACCCCATGTTAATACACTGGGTAAATCAGATTCTTTGACTGTCGTCAAATCATCGGTTGGTGAGCGTAATTGCGCCGTTTGTTTTCCATTGGCATCAAACAAATGGATCGATGCAATGCCTTGATCTTCTGTGGTTAACCACAGTCGTCCAGCAGCATCGTAGATACGCATGACTGGCCAAGGGTCGTCGCCCGTTCCTTCACCTTCTGTCGTGACTTCGCCAAACGCATTGTATTGTTTTTTCCAAACCAGAGGATCGCTTGTCATGACTTGTCGCTCAGTTTCAACGATCGGTCGATCTAAAACGTCAAACGTTGTTTGTGTTTGGTAGAGTCGTTGAATCGGTTGGAGGCTTTCATCCCAGCCAGTCACCCACTCAAAGCGTCTGGCGATCTGTCGAGTTTGGGTATAACTCGTTTCTTCGATGCTTAACTCCGGTTTTTGTTTTTTCAAAGAGAAGCCGCGGACGTCAAAGAGTTGCAGCGTGATTTGATCCGCCGGTACATCGTCAGCAACCAACACATGATAGGATGGGGCTTCCATGACAACCGTGCGTTTTTGATAGGTGGGTTTACCCAATGCATCAAATTGAAATTGATATTGTTCACGATAGCGAACGGTCGTGTTTATTGCTTTCGTTTCTTCGTACGCTTTAATTTCGCTTTGGGTTTCTGTTTCATCGCGCGGCACACTGGTTTGCTGTATCAGTCGACCCAATTCGTCGTAACTATTCGTTGCCTCGGCGCCATTCGGATACGTAATACTGGCGATCTGATTGTTAGTGGCATAAGTATAGGTTGTCGTTAAATCTTGCGCGGGTTCATCCGACATTATCGGTGTACCCGAATCCAATGTAACGGTTTGTACCACCACTTGTGATTGTGTCACTTTCATTCGTCGACCTAATGGATCGTATTCGGTGAGAAAGCTACGATCTTTTTCGGGATTGGATGTAATTAATGTGAGTAATGTGTGGTAATTAACATTTGATAAATCGGTTGAAACTGGAGTTGCGTATTCTACCCGACGATCTTCCAAGCCATCGTGATTGTTGCGATACAGTGTAACGTACCCTTCGGCATCTACTTTTGCAATTAATTTGCCGCGTCGATCAACCCATTCGTGCGTGATGGCCGTCGTTCCCTGCACATCGAGCAAAACCGTTGCGGTGGTTTTGTCTCCGAACGCGTTATAAGAGGAATACGTTGTTGGTTGCACCTGATCAATGTGTATCGTGTTGAAATCGTCTTGTGTGTAAGACCAAACCGGTGGGAGTTTTGTCGATAAAGTATGTCCCGCACGATCATAAGTTGTTGTGACTGTTCGATCTTGCGCAGAGGGTTGCAAATTTTCTTCTAGCCACTCAACTGTTAGTCCCGTTGTTAAAAAGGGTTGTAACGACTCTGTTAATAATGTAGCGAACTGAGTTGCTTGCGTGACTTCACTGAAGGCATTGCGGGTAAATTTCGTCACTGATCCATCGTATTTCACGTGATACAGGATGCGTCCAGCGGCATCATATAAATTGAATTGCCCCTGCCCAGCTTCATCGACTTCAACGAGTGGTTGGCCCAGCACATTTAACACGCGCGATGTCGTTACTGTTTGCGCAACGTCGGGTCGATCGCCGGGTTTTTGCAAGGTGGTTGCCGGGTTATCCACGGGTACGTTCGGCATTGACGTTTTTGTGATGTGATTCAGTTCGTCATAAGTAAATTCCAATGTCGTGACCAGCGTTGATGTGACACCGCCACTGACCCAATAGCCACGACTGTGCGAAACAGTATTTCCATTCGCGTCGGGTGTTAGGATTTCCATTAAACGGGCGTGTGCCTCCCCATTATAAATGAGTCGTCCTGCATGGGTTGGATCGTTGGTTACTTGCGCGATTGTTGTTTCAGGTGATGACGTTGCTAGCACGCGTCCAGCATTATCGTATTGTGTATCCCACTCAAAATTACCACGATCGGTGTGGTTCACGCATTCGCTCATGGGGTTATAAGTCCATTTTTCAGTTTCTCCCAGTGAATGGGTGGTTAAAGTTTTATTTCGAATGACATCATACTGATGCATTGTTTTTCGATCATGTTCATCGTCGTGCTGAATAGCAGCGGCGACACTTTCAACGGTGAGCGGCGATGGTATTGCATTTAATGGTAAAACGTAGGCGATTTGTCTCGTGACTTGTTGATAGTTATCATAGCCATTTTCTGTGACGTAACTTTCTGCGTCGATAATATAAATTAATCGATCAATGTCATCGTATACATGATCAGTGGTGCGATCATCGGCTGACGGATTTAATGCCGCTTGTACCGCAGCGGGGGTCACCGATGGCAAACTCGACAAGTCAATTGGATTCGCGTATTGCGTGGTTTGAATGCGATTGTCATTCGAATCATAAACGTATTGTGTCACAACACCCAACGCATCGATGGCAAACACCTCTTGGCCCGCTAAATCTAATAAGTGGTATTCTGTTCGATCATGTGTCGGATCGGGCGTTAACAACTGGGTAATTTCACTGGGATTAGTGGTGTGAATGGCCGCTATATTAATTGGATTTGCAAAATTTGTTTGTCCGATGCGACGTCCAGCCGTATCGTAAAGGTATTGCGTCACGTTACCTAACGCATTAACGGCATAAATACATTTTCCGTCGTGATCGTAGCGATAAAGTGTTAAACGGTCTTGTGCGTTTTCTGTTACGAGCGCTAATACATCTGCTGGCGTGGTGTTGTTATTTAATGTGGAAGTATTAATTGCGGTGATGTACTGACGCTGTAAGAGCGTGCGGCCTTCAGCATCGTAGTTGTATTGTGTGACGGCACCATTCGCTGTAACGGTAAATCGTTTGCGACGCAATTCGTCTAAAATGAAACGGGTTGTTTGTCCTTTCGGATCTACGGTTGCAATCAACGCGCCCAATTGATTTCGCTTTTCTTGCACCGTTAAGGCAAGGCCATCAGGATCCGTCACGTGTCCTGTCGATCGCCCCGCTGTATCGTGTGTATAAGTAACCGTGCGTTGTATTGGAGTTTCAGAATCCCCTTGGGTTTGCACGATGAGATTTCCCAATCCATCGTTCATAAAACCCGATACGATATCGGGGCCATTTGAGTTTTTGATGGTTTTTGTTTTAGCTAACCCACGGCGATCACGCGCCGTATTTTCAGTGGTTTGAATTGGGTTTACACGAATGGCTTCCAATCCTAAATGATCAGGTGTGATCGCTACCGTGATTTTCTGAGCGGCTGGCGCTTCAACATGACCCGTCACAAATCCCGATACGTCATGTGAATACCGTGTGATGGTTTGATTGGGTGCCGTGTGCGTATCATGCCAACCGGCTTCATTGTATTCATCTTGCGTTACTCGACCCAGTGCATCAGTTTGCTGAATTTGTGCGCCTGCTGGATCGTAATTAAAACTCGTGGTAGAACCATTGCTGTCTGTTAAGCTTTGGGTTTGTGAAAATGCTGTTGCTACGGTAATTAATTCGCGTCCTTCTGGGCTTGTGGTTGTGTGTTTCCGTTGTGCACTGTCATAAACTGTCGTCGTCGTTTGATTTAAACGATCCGTTTGCGTCACAACACGATGAAATGCATCGCACGTTTGTGAGCTTAGGTTCCCCAAGGCATCCGTCGTTGTATGCAATAATCCACGACGATCATAGGTATATGTTGTCTCGTGACCATCAGGATTGGTCACACTGGCGGGTTGTCGATGTAAATTATAGGTTGTTTCCGTCGTGACTTTGAGACCCGTATCGTCCACGATAATTGTCGTGGGTAAACTGCGTCCATTAAACGTATTTTGTGTTATCAGCCATTGCATATTGTTATGCTGCGCAGCTTGCGTCACTTGTTGCTGCTGCGTGATCACATCACCAAACGCATCATACACATGAATGACTTGATACTGTTCCGCATCGATGGTCGACGTCGATCGACCGCAACGATCAAATTTTTGAGTGGTAGTCTTGTCTTTCGTAGGATCGGCCAAGCTTTCCAGCAATGACGTGACAGTTTCATTGATAAATCCACCCGTTAAGGTAGGTAACGTCGCTGAAGGAACAAAGGCGGCATAGCCTGTGGTGCAAACTTTATCAAATGCATCGTAAGTATATTCAGTCACCGCCCCACGAGGATCAACCGCCACTAGCAATTGACGTTGTGCGTTGTAATAATTAATGGTTTTGTTGTTGAGCGGATCAGTGACTGTCAGGCACAGTCCACTATTGTCATAGGTATAAGTCGTCGTGCCTTGTCGCGGATTAACATCCGTCGACTTTGCGCCAAAAGGATTGTAAGTAGTGGCTGTGGTTCGTTTGTTTTCGGGTGATTTTCCATCTTGAGTGGTTTGTTCTATAACATGATTATCGCTGTCATACTGTGTTGTTGTCATGCGGTCAATGGGCATTTCATGCCGACTTGTTTCTCGATTTAATAAATCGTAACCATGCGTAGTTATTTGATCCTCAGGATCATCGATTGGATGAATATCGGTGATGCTGTGCACCTTCGTCATATCAATGGGTGTAGCATAGTGCATTTCTTGCGATACCAGGCCATTGCTCAGTCGCACATAACCCGTGAGGTACGACTCTGCATCCACTTCATAAGCCACTTGTCCTTGCAAATCTCGAGAATACCAATGATGCGCATCATTGGGTGTTACTGCAGGTCGTGCGGCCGCTAGGGTATCCGCACTGGCCGTTGGAGTTGCGTAGCAAATCGTTTCTGTTATTTCCCCCATTGTATTGCGGATATATTCAGTGACGTAACCATCGGCATCTTGTTCGCCCTGTAAGAATCCATCATCGTCTAAATAAAAATGATGAATGCGATTTCCTGTGGTGGGCATTGATATCACTGCATTTTGCACAGCCTTGAATGTACGCGGTACCGTGGAATCCAAATGAGTGGCGTAGCGCACACGCGCAATGCGGCGATTGGTGTCGTCATATTTTTCTTCAATAACTTGATCTTCACCATCGACCGTAAAACGAAGTCGATTGCCTGTGTCATATAGATACGATAGGTGGCGATCATCCTGCTCGTCCACAATAATATGCGTAGCAAAATTATCAGGCGTCATGGTTGACCAATCGATGCCCTTTATCTCAATTTCTTTTGCATATTGAATCTCGTCCGTCTGGTGATCTTGGTCATCGTACTGATGCTCGGTGACATGCCCAGCTGAATCCACTTGGTAACACAAGCGATTCTGCTCATCATGGATTTGATAAGCGGGTTGACCATCGGGTTGTTCAGCTTGATAAATCTCACTTAAGGCATTACGCGAATAAGTGGTTGTGCGGGTAATGTTTTCAGCAACATCCTGCTGTTCACTCGGAAGGCCTGTGCTGTCTTTCACTATCGTGGTCACCAAGCCATTGGGTCGCGTGGTGATAACGGATTTCTTTTCATCTTGGTACACAGCACTGGTTTGGTCGTTTATCGGATTTTTATGTAGCGTTAGTCGCTGCATCTCATCGAATTCATAACTGTCCGTCGATGAAGCGCTATCACTTTGACGTTCTGTCTTCGTTAGGCAATCACCCCATGCATCCCATTCGCGCGTGATAACCCGTGCTTTATCATCTAACACACCATTACCGTTGGCATCCAGGGTGACGTAATGGATTTCATTGGTGCATTGGCCGCGATCGTTGTAGCCAAACGAAATTAATCGGGTTTGGGTTACGTTTTGCTGTCCGCACCAGGTTTGTAAATTTTCTAAGGGGACCGGTTGATTCGGTTGATAACTTCCCGCATCAAAAAACGCCGCCAAAAATTGTCGTGAGGATACTCGGTTACCATTTTGATCGTATGTGTATACACTGACCGAACCTTTCGGTGTGATTTCACCGATCAGTTGCTGTTGCGCGTTGTACACATAGCGATGTGTCAACGGATCGCTTTTTTGATCGTCTTGTGGGTAAGCAACGCGACTGAATATTAATCCGGTTGTTGAATCACGGAAAATTCGATGGACATGTCCCAGCGCATCCGTGCTGCTTTGCAACAGACCCAGCGTATCGTATTCTCGTGCCTCCAACACGCCACTGGAATAGGTTTTTTTTTGTAACAGACCCTCGGGAGTATATTTGAAGTCGACCACCTCTTGTGTGGAGGCTGTTAGGGGATGGGCGATGCGGTCCAAGCACAAGCATGCATTTTCGTCGACATAATAGTGAAACTCCGTTTTTTCACCCCGTGGATCGGTAAGCGTCGTCACACAATTTGTTTCGTCATAAGTCATGGTGTAAGCAGGATTGTTTCCGACGGCGATACTTGCAACAGCTTCTTTGTTATAGCTAAAAGATAAGCTTGTGCCATCCGTTTGCTGGACGCTTTTAAGATAGCCATTGGTGGAGTCGTACTGATAGTTGATTTCGTAGTTGGTGGTGGATGAAACAGGAATCGTGGTTTGCGTCAATCGCCCCTGTGGATCAAGTGTATAGGTTTTCAAAAGTTGTGTTGGGTTTTGTCCTTCTTGGTAAGCGACTACGATTGTATTATTGGAATAAGTAAAGGTGATAAAATGACCTACCTCGAAAGAGATTTTCGTTAATCGGTTTTGATTATCATAAGTAAAGTCGCAACTTCTTCCTAGCCTATCTGTTCTGGTTGACTCATAACCATTAATAAAGATTGAGGTTTCGCCTGTCCCTGGGCAATACAGGGTCCATTGACTATCACTATTTTGTTTTAGAAAACTATGCCCTTCGGCAATTCCCGTTGCAATATACTGATTTGTCTTTGAATCATAGGAAAAAGTCGTTGATGAGTCGTCGGGTTCCGCTAAGGCTACCGAGACAGTGGGGGAAAATGCCGTCAGTTGCTTGACGATATTAAACTGCCAGCAGGCAAAAGGTATCACTTGGTCAGTTTGATTGTTGTAGACCATCCCCAGGTTGAAGTGAAATCCCAGTGCTTCAATGTGTGTGGTATGATCCTGTAAAAATAAATTTCCATATCCAGCGTCAAACGTCGTGCGAATACCCGCTTGACCCAAAGCACTCGATGGATCAACATCGCCAACGATGGTCATCGTCGAGCGCTTAATACCAGGGCCGCTGCTTATTACGCCGCTAAAAAAACGACTATTATTTGTTTTTTTTGGCACGCTACTTCTCCCGGAAAAATAGGCTTATTATTTCCTCAAAGTGTTGAGTGGTAACAATAAGCATTATCTGTTTGCTTTGTCAACTCAAGCAGGGGCCTTTTTTGTGCTCCCTGCAAACGATGATAACAATTTGAGATCAGCATCTTCATGTTGCTGCTGGTATATTTAAGTGTCATGCCCAATAATAAAGTTAATAAAGCCCCACCGATCACAATCGGTGCCAACCAAATTAGATTAAATTCAGTTGATTCAAAAGATTGAAGTGTGGTTGGTGAAGGCGTTATTGGGATTGATGGTGTTAGTGGGACTAAGTCGGGTCGATAGTCAGCCACAAAAAATCCTTTTCGACCCGTATCACAAATCACTAGGCTCGCGTTGTTATTTAAAAATTGAATAGAATCACTTCTGAGCGGGAAAGACGGGTTATAAAAAGCGGCTAAATT
>CAYGED010000012.1:8711-14045 GCA_964348555.1 uncultured Coxiellaceae bacterium | reverse complement strand
TTTGCGGGACGCGAAGGAAAATTTTTGACGAGCCGACAAATCGGTGAACGACTGCAGCGCGAACTGATCGCGAATGTTGCTTTGCGCGTGACTTCGGGAACGGATGCCGATAAGTTTATTGTGTCGGGCCGTGGCGAATTGCATTTATCCATTTTAATTGAAACCATGCGTCGCGAAGGCTATGAATTTGCCGTTTCACGCCCCGAAGTGATCATTAAAGAAATCAACGGTGTTCAATCCGAGCCCTTCGAAAATTTAGTCATCGACATTGAAGAAACCCATCAAGGTGCGCTGATTCAATGTTTGGCCGAACGCAAAGGAAATATGTTAAACATGGTGCCAGACGGAAAAGGTCGCGTGCGCTTGGATTATCAAATTCCGACGCGTGGATTAATTGGCTTGCATTCGCGGTTTTTAACACTGACCTCGGGCACGGGTGTGATGTACCATGTTTTTGATCACTATGGCCCGATGCTGGGCGATGAAATTGCCGCACGCAACCGCGGTGTTTTAGTTTCTAACAGCCAAGGTGTTGCGAGGGCTTATGCCTTGTGGAACTTGCAAGAACGTGGCGATTTATTCATTGGCCCACAAACGGAAGTTTATGAAGGCATGATTGTTGGGCAAAACTCTCGGGATAATGATCTCGTTGTCAACGTTTGCCGGGAAAAACAGCTCACCAACATCCGCGCGGCTGGCAGCGATGAAAATATTCTACTCACTCCGCCGATTCGATTTAGTTTGGAACAAGCTTTGCAATTTATTGATGACGATGAACTGGTTGAAGTAACATCAAAAGCCATTCGTTTACGGAAAAAATTCCTCAAAGAGTCCGACCGAAAAAGGGCATGACACCTTTATGAAACAGCGGGCGCTGCCGGTGCAGCCTCTTCTTTCTGTTCCGCAGTAACAACCTCAGCCCCACAATTTTTTCGCAATTCCCTTCGGCCTCTTGCCATCTGTTGAAAAGTTTCAGAACGCATTAACACCGTGTTGGCTACTTTGTGTCGGAATGTGTCATTCACAAAAGCCAGTAACCCCACGCCGCTAAACACCAACACAAGTCCAAGCAGTCCGTAAAATGCAGCCCGCAAAACGTCCGTAACCAAGTTTCGAGTTTGGCCAATCTCCGGTCGCTTTTGATAGTCCATATTAACGGCAAGCGCTGCGCCGGCAATTTTACCGATCAATTCTTTTTGTTTTTGCTGCTTCAATGCTTGATCTGGAGGATTTATTAACGTTTCTTCACAGAAGGTTTTAACCGAGTCTTTTATCGCTACTCGAGTGGCAACCATCACCTCACACAGCTGCATTATTTTGTTCAGCCGAATCGACAAATCACTAGCTTCTCGAACTCCAGTCCCCAACGTGTAATCGATGTCGGCCAGTATTTTATGCAGCTGTTTAAGTTCTTCGCCTGCAACCTGACAGCATATGATCTTTTCCAACTTTTCTTCAATTTTTATAAAATATCTAAAAAAATATGAACCTATATCATCGCCGACATTCGGTTTAAACTCGCTTATTAAATTTCCAAAATCCGTTTTCTTTGGATTTTCAAGAAATTCGTACAATTTTTTTCTCCTGCCGGCGAGAAGGTTCAGCTGAACCGCATAATCACCCCGAATTTCTTCAAACCTCGCCCTCAGCCCATCCTCGCCATCAACACAGGAAATTCTAGCCTCTTGTACCTTGGTAGCAACCTTTCTTACCCTATCCGAATAATACCCATCTAAACGGCTCGTGTTTTTCTCAAGTTCCTCACATAAATCAGATAATCTCTTTTCAATCCAATCGATCGAAAAGCAGAAAATGGTTTTGAACAAATCCAGTGGAAACATTAGGAAATTTAGCTGAAGAGCCATTTTATTATACGCATACAGATCTAACTTTGGATTCTCAGCATATTCTTTCACGGATAAGATGAATTGCCTTTGCATTTCATCCAAACAACCAAGGTCTTTTAAAATCTCATAATGGCTTTTTTCTTTTTCAAAGTAAGAAGACTTAATAGGATTGAAACATTTCACATACCCTAACTCAGAAAGTACGAATAAAAGTTCAACGGTAGCCCTTTGAAAAGGGGACAACTCCAATAAAAAATCGTCTTCTCTTTTTTCATCTTTTTTACCGGCCTTATCTTGCAGCTCCCCACATTGAACTAAGGTCTTGAAAATATTGCTCACTCGCGAAGCAGCGATACGAGAAAAAGAATGTACTTCACTGGCTTCTTCATTAAATTTCTCACTCCAGTCTAAAAAAACTTGACTCTTGGCCTCTTCATCCGACAAGACTTCTTCACTCACCTTCTTTGTCGCTTGAATCACTTTATTAAAAGCATCACGCGTTGTAAGCCATTCTATTACGCTGTCATTTTTAAGTATAGAAAGAATGAATTTCTCATTCTTTACTGCTCCTACCTGATTTAACTTTTCATAAACATTATTTATTTTTTCCAGAATAGGTACAAATTCTTCACTTTTATCTGTATGAAACGCAAACTGTAATAATCTATTGACACTTCTTGCATCAGCAGATCCACCGGGAAAAACCAAAGAACACTTTTTCAGTAACTGAGAATCGTCATCACCCGCTTTAAGTGCGTTCGTTACAGCATCACAATAAAACTCAATCTCTTCTGAAATAAGCTTAGTTCGTAAAATGTTTACTGCAGCATTTCTAATTTTACTAATTTCACTCTTGTGGCTAGAACTCTTGCTCTTTGTTAAAAAGGCCTTGATGACCTCGTGATAAGCCGGCATCGACGACTTGGCCTGGAAACCAAGTTTTATAAGTGATTCATTATTCTCTACTCGCATTGGTATATCCTCCACTCGCAGTTAACCAGGGGCCATTACTCAAAATGTTGAATAACCCGCCTTCGTTACTTGCTTTGTTAATAGCTCTAATGACTCTAACTCTAGTCCACCCTTATCATCCTTACCATCAGACTTACCATCAGAAGCACTCGTTCCTTCCGGAGGAGAAACCACTAAAGCCGGTAACTTATAATCAGCAGGAGGAATCGAAACCAATGCATACTCCGCATGCACTAAAATCTTTCTTTGCACTCGGCCGATGGTTTCCCATAACGCACTTCGCCCACCGAAGCCCGTTCGGTAATTTTCGTTCCTATCTTTAAAAAATTGCATGAGCCCCTGAACATCGGGGGCCACATTTTTTTTGACATCCGCATCTAACATCATGGCTAAAATACGGCTCACATCGCCCTTTCTCTCCATCTTGAGACCACTATTAGCAAATGCTCTGTTATTATTAAAAAAGTTCCACATAAAGTTTTCCAATTGCCTTGCTGATTTTTCGCAGTAGCTGATCATGTCACGTCTGATCTTTTCAAAACCAGTAACCATAGGCAAATGCTTGAAACACAGCGCTAATAGACGAAAATCGAGGTTTTTATGAAGTTTTTCCGCGAGCAGATCCGCGTCATCGACTTTAAAAGCCTTTAGAAGCATTAGGCCCATCTTGGCCTGTCCATATTCCAAGAGACACTCGAAGATCGCTAGGTACTTTTGAACTATCCAAGCAGGTTCATCATCAGATTGATTGCGCTTGCTCACATTATAACATTGTGTCGCCGATGCTACTAACTGAGCCAACAGTTCAATGTTTACCGGCGTAGCGGATGAAAGATTAATTTTATTATTGTAATCGTCGTTATGCTTCTCTTGAGTCTTCTCAAGCTGACTACACTCCGTTTCAATCTGGCTCAGTTTTTCTGACATCACCCACAGCCACTCTGCTAAATACAAGCCACCACCTTCCTTGAAATACGCTAACTTTTGAGCCACCAACCGCTTGAGGTTATCGTGAAAGAGTTGGTGAAACTGTCCTGGTATCCCTAATTTACCGATTAGTTGTTGAGTGTTTGTCTTCTTAGGCAATTCTATAAAAGCATCATGGAGCTTCTGTCTTAGCTCAGATAACTGAGCCCCTTCTAGCTTCACCCGTGAGGAAGGATTTTTTATAAACCCCTGACTCACTGCGAAACATTCTAAGGTAAGCAGCTCTAACTTTATCAGCTGCCCTTCAGCTAAAGTAGCCAACCAAGTTAAGTACTGGGTATTCAACATGGCAGAAAAAATTTGGGGTTGAATGACCACGACTGGACCCAGTATTTGCTTTAGTCTCTCTACATTTCCTTCCTTAATGGCTGATTGAGCATTCTCAAGCACTTGATTACCCACAGGCTGGTTAACCAACAATTTATCGATCAGTTGATTAAGCGCACCGTTTTTACCCATCGTGATCAGTTGATTTTCAGACTTCCGCTCAATGAGCTCTTTTGAATCACTCCGCTCTGTAATCAGCTTAATATCACTGTTAATCTTCCCAGCAGTTTGATTAAACACAGTGGGTTCTCGAACAGGCGTGCTCAGCAATGCTTTCTGTTGCTCTTGAATAGTAGCTAAGGTACTGGGTGATGAAGAGTCCAGCGCATTCAACACAGCTGCGGGTAAGCGATCAGAGTGTTTTATCTCTTCCTCTGCTGCATCCTGCTGATAATGATCAGTTCCTGGCTGCTGTGATAACGGTAAAGCAAGCCTGGTAGAATATCCATACTTTCTACGTAAGTCTTGCCAATACTGATCAATGGTGTCACTCCTTTGCTTATCTTTGTTTAAAACCCGCTGACGATCAGGATCAGAATTAAAAGGAAGGTCTAATGGCATGGAAAAACTCCTCAAGACTTAGGATAATTTGTCCCTATTCTAAAACATGAGATCAAGGAGTTCATTAAATCTCCTTAAGATTGACAAAAATTAGACCCAAGTGAAAATAAAATTTTTCCTTTCCTTAAGAAAAAATTAAGGAAACAAAGTCAATGATCTTAAGTGGGGTTTCGTTCAGGTAAGGCTTGAAGCTTTGCCGCTTTCGATCGATTCACCAAAATCGCTCCAGACAGCGCCACGATACTACCCAACAAAGACAACGCCGTCGGAATTTCATGCAAAAAGAACAAGCCCATTAATGTTGATACAACCGGAACAAAATACAATACGCTCGCGGCTTTAATCGTACTGAGTTTTGACATGATCACGCCCCACAACAAATACGCAATCGCGGCTGGGAAAATACCATTATAAATAACCGCCAACGTGATGGGTGCAGGCGTTTTGGGAATTTCGTGAATTAACGCGGGCAAATACCCCATCATGGCCAGTGTCCCAAACCATATTGCGTATGAAGTAAATTCGATAGGGTGAAGCCGCTGTAATAAATTTTTCTGAAAAAATAAATACAAACTACCACTCAACGCCGCAATCAACACAATCAGAACATAAACTCCGTAGTTCACGAGAAGCGCACTAC
>CAYGED010000012.1:0-8701 GCA_964348555.1 uncultured Coxiellaceae bacterium | reverse complement strand
ACACAAATACCACTCCGATCTCAACGTGAGTGCTCCCACTCTCTCCCATGGCAATTAATAAAAGCCCAATAAAACAAACAACAGTGCCGAGAATACCCACCCAATTAATCGATTGGCGAAAGAAAATAACCGCTAAAATCGTTACGATTACCGGGATTTGACACACAATGAAACTCGAAATCCCAGCATTAACCGAGATTTCCCCGTAATTAAGCGCAACGTTATAAATCGAAAAACCGAACACCCCCAAAACCGCACAAAACATTAAATCCTTTAATGCAATACGACGAAATGGGCGAGAACGCGCATAGATAAAAAACATGCAGACAGAGGCAATGAGATAACGGAATAAGGCCATGGCCCCCGGCGAATAGCCTTTAAGGCCTATGCGTATGCCCACATACGCTGAAGCCCACAGGCAGACCATGAAAAAAGCCGCCAGATTAATTTTCAAACGTTCACTCACGGTATTTCAACACTATTTAACGCATTTCAATTGTGCCAGAATAGCAAAAAAAAGCTTGTTTTGCCATCTAAAAATATTCCCAACGCCTCTCTTGCAAACCAGGCGTGTGGCCACAAAGGTAATTTCAAGAGCCACCCTTAAGGGGGTATTTCATACCGGCTTAAACATCATTCAAGCTTCTGCAGCCTTTTTTCGATGATCGACCGCCAACCAAAGGTACATCGATGGGACTACAAATAAGGTAAACAAGGTACCGATGGAAATCCCGGTCGCAATAACAAGCCCAATATCAAATCGACTAACCGCCCCCGCCCCTTTCGCTAAAATCAAGGGAATCACACCAAAAACCATCGCCCCCGTCGTCATTAAAATCGGCCGAAAACGCACACTGGCTGCCATCGCCACTGCTTCGCGCTTGCTCTTTCCTTCCTGTTGCAAATCATTCGCAAATTGCACGATCAAAATACCGTGTTTACTAATCAGTCCAATCAGCGTGACCAGTCCCACTTCGGTGTAAATATTCAACGCGGCCCCACCGATGCCTACACAAATAAATATCATCGCACCACAAATCGACAGCGGTACGCTGATCAATACGATGAGCGGATCCCGGAAACTGTTAAACAACACTGATAAGGCCAGAAAAATCACGATCAGCGCAAAGAAAAAAGTGACGACTAAGGCCGTACTTTCTTGCACGTATTGCCGCGATTGAGCGGCGTAATCAATTTCATAACCCTTGGGCAACACTTGCAAAGCAATATTTTTAAAAATCTCAAGCGCCTCGCCCATGGTAATTCCTGGGGCCGCAATCGCCGAAATTGTCACGGAATTTAACTGTTGAAAATGATTAATGGCTTCCGGGACAATCGAGTTTTTTAAATAAGCCACCGTGGATAAAGGAATGGTTTTTCCACTCGCCGTGTTGATGTAATAATTTAATAAATTGCTGCTATTCAATCGATCTTCGCGAATCACTTCTGGAATAACCTGATACGATCGCCCCATGTAATTAAAATAATTGACGTAACCTTCACTTAACGCACCCGCCAGGGTATTACCAATATCCTTCATGTTTAAACCAAATTCAGCAATTTTATCACGATTCAGCTGTATCGATGCTTGTAATTTATCGATTTTTAAATCGGGGTCAACATACAGGAAAGCACCTGTTGCAACAGCACGCCGCATAATTTCATGCGACAGTTGATTTAAGACGTCAAAATCATTAGCTGTTTTAACCACAAATTGTATGGGCAATCCGCTACCGCCACCCGGCAAAGAAGGTGGCTGAAACGCAGCGATTTTTGCGCCCGCAACGGCGTTTAACTTCTTCTGAAGATTTGGCTGAATTTGGTTCGTGCTCAGTTTTCTTTTATCCCATGGCACAAGCACCATCCCATCGATACTCGCGTTTAACGTATTGGCGCTGTTGGATCCACTCGTGCCATCGATTTGAAAAGTGTGTTGTGTTTGCGGGTAACCAAAGAAAATTTTATTGACCTGATTGGAATAAACTCCTGTTTGATAAATCGAAGCGTTTGCCGCGGCATTCAATAACGCCATCACAATGCCCTGGTCTTCTTGTGGAGCCAGTTCCGATTGAGACGATATAAAAAGAAAATAATTACTAAAAAGAATAACCGCTGCGAAAACAACCACGACCGGCAAAGAATCTAACACACCATTTAAGCGCCGTTCATAACCACGACGAATTCGATCAAAATTCCGGTCGATGAAACGCATGAGTCGTTGCTGACCTTGTTGATCGCGTGGCGTTAACATTCGTGAGCACATCATCGGCGATAAAGTCAGTGCAATGACTGCAGAAACCGTCACGGCACCAGCCAGCGTGAATGCAAATTCCGTAAATAAAGCCCCTGTTAAACCAGTCATAAAACCAATGGGCAAATAAACCGCCACCAGTACCACGGTAATGGCGACAATCGGCTGCGTTAATTCGCGCACACTCAAAATAGCGGCTTCAAATGGAGAAACTCCTTTATCAATGTGCCGATGAACGTTTTCCACAATAATAATAGCGTCGTCCACCACTAACCCAATCGCCAAGACCAATGCCAACAATGTCAACAAATTAATGGAATAACCCAACAAGTACATCACAAAAAACGTGCCCATGATCGATAAAGGAATGGCAATCACTGGAATAATTAAAGACCGGAAAGAAGCTAAAAATAAAAATACAACCACGGTGACAATGCCAAACGCTTCCAACAACGCAGATACTACTTCTTTTATCGATGCGTTCACAAAAGCACTGGCGTCATAAACGATGTTGGTGCTCAGGCCTTTGGGTAACTCTCGCTGAATTTCGTAAAAAACCTGTTTGACTTTGTCAATAACCGTCAACATATTCGCTTCGGGAGTCAGGACGATACCAATATAAACCGCTGTTTTTCCATCAAACTTCACATTGGTGTTGTAATTAACGGCGCCCAAATTGACATCCGCAATATCTTTTAAACGAATCACCGTGTTACTATCCGCTCGAACAACCATGTTGCGGAATTGTTCGACGTTAATGAGCGCCGTGCTGGCAGAAAGATTTAGCGTAAATGTTTGCCCATCGGTTCGACCTGCTGCCGCCACAAAGTTATTATCATTTAATACTTGTCTCACTTCTCCCGGTGTGATGTGAAAGCCAGCCATTTTTACCGGATCCAACCAAGCTCGAATGGCGATTTGCCGTCCACCCAAGATTTGCGCTTCTTGCACCCCATTCACCGCTTGGAATTTTGGTTGTGCCACGCGCAAAACGTAATCCGTCACTTTGTTACTCGGCAATTCAGCACTGTAAAAACCGATGTACATCGAGTCGATGCTTTGCGCAATCGACACGCTCAAACTCGGGACCAGCGTTCCTGGTGGAAGCTGATTTAATACGCTGTTGACCTGCGTATTAATTTCGGTGAGTGCTTTATCAGCATCATAATTTAAGAGTAAATTCGCGATGATCGTGCTGGTGTTTTGGATGCTATTTGACGTCATGTAATCGATGCCATTGGCTTCTGCGACTGCGTTTTCAATCGGCGTGGTAATAAAGGCGGCGACGGTGGCAGGATCTGCGCCCGTAAAAGTGGTCGAAATGGATATGATTGAACTCTCAATCGTGGGATATTGTTGAATCGGCAGCTCACCAATCGAGCGCAAACCAAAAACTAATATCAATAAGCTGATCACCGTAGCGAGAACGGGTCGTCGAACAAATATATCCGTTATATGTTTCTTTTCCATGATCCTTTAGCTTATGTCGGTTCCGTTACGGTGGGATCGGGATTATCCGAAGGTTGTACACTATTATCGATAATAACCAGGCTGTCATTTTGCAACTTAAGCTGACCGCTTGTCACGATCCAATCGCCCACGCTCACTCCTTTCAATATGGATATTTGATACCCGCGTGTTTCGCCCGTTGTGATAAACTGCTGAGTGGCTTTCCATACCGGTTTTCCATCTTTCGTTTGAGACGTTTTTTGCAAAATGTAACCGAAATCGCCATAGGGATTATACGTCACTGCGGTTTGTGGCAGCGTAATCGCATCACGCGATGAGCCCACCGTGACCATCACATTCACAAACATTCCTGGCATTAATAGATTTTCTTGATTTGGCAACGTACCTTCTGCAACAAAATTCCGTGTGTTCGAATCCACTTCTGGATTTATCGTGGTTATTTTTCCGGCGAAGGTTTTATCCTTAAAACTGTCGACAGTCACATTAACATTTTGACCCACCCGCAAATCATGGAGAACTTCTTGTGGCATATAAAAATCCACATAAATAGGATCTACTGTTTGCAGGACAGCAACCGCGTCACCCGGATTGATATATTGACCTGGGTACACGAGTGAAATACCCAAGCGGCCACCAAAGGGTGCGCAGATAGTTTTTTTGGCGATAATGGCTTTTTCTTCGTCGACTTGGGCGGCTGTGCTTTTGTAATTGGCTTCATCCCCTGCCAGCGTTTCTGCACTGACAGCACCAATGGCATATTGGCGTTTATCCCGATCATAGGTGATTTTGGCATAGGCAGCCTCTGCTTCCAGCGAATGCAGCTTAGCTACCTCAGGATCAATATTCAACTGAACCAATAAAGTTCCTTTCTTAACAACGGCACCGGGAACCATATCAACATCGCGCACCATGCCAGCTAATTCGGTGGTGACATTCACTCCCTCAACGGTACGCAAACTTCCCGTGGCCGTTAGGCGCGGCTGCCAAGGTGATTCGACAGCCTGCATTGCAGAAACCGTGAATATTTGTATTTTATGTTCTTCAGCGAATTTTTTTTGTGCTTTTTTCTCAATGACTTTAATTGCAAAAACAACGCCAAATAATATCGCGACACCGATCAGCATTCCAATCATCCGTGCGAATATTTTTCCTTTTTTACCCATTCCATACCGCCTGAGTTTTTGGCGAAGACTTTATGTTCCACCAGCCACCACCCAATGACTGAAATAAAGCGGCAGTATCATTATATCGCTCTGCCTGTGCTTTTATCCGATTAATTTTCGCCTGCTGGTAAAACTGCTCAGCCGTCAACACGTTCAAAAAATCCTGACCACCCAACAGAAAGCGCTGTCTTGTTATATGATAAGTTTTTTCGGCTGACAATTCTGCTTCTCGCTCTGCTTTAAATTCATCCGCATCGATGGTAAGCGCTTGCAGTGAATCCGCCACATTCTGAAACGCCACTAAGACTGTTTGACGATACTGAGAATAAGCCGCGCGATAAGCCTCAATCGCCGCGCGTCGTTGGGAAACCAAGGCCGCACCATGAAAAATGGGTTGCAACAATTGCCCCGCCAAACTCCAAACCACGTTACTGGGTGTGAATAAAGTGCCTATCGACGTACTGAGATAACCATAGTTCGCGCTAATCGCAAACTGCGGTAATAAATTAGCCGTCGCCACACCGATATTCGCGCTCGCTTGATGCAAAGTCGCTGCAGCAGCTTGTACATCTGGGCGCTGACGCACGAAACGGCTGGGGAGACTGATCGGCAAGTGCGTGGGCAAATGCAATCGATTGAGATCAATCTGCGGCAAATGACTCTGACTGGGTAATGCACCCACCAGCACCGCCAATGCATCTTGCGATTGCGCCAACTGAACGCGAAACGGCGGTAAAAGCGCTTGCGTTTGAGCCAGCTTGGTTTCTTGCGTGATCAAATCTTCTTGAGAAATCCCACCCAACTTCCATTGCTTCTGCATAATGCTCACCAACTGACTTTCTTCTCGAATCAATTCTTCCGTGGTGGTGATTTCGGCTTGTAAGGCGGCTGAAGTAATCGCCGTAGTGACAATATTGGATGTTAAGGAGAGATAGGCGGCGACCCACTGAAATCGCTCATAATCCACTTGGGTGCGAGCAGCTTCCACTTGCCGGCGCAATCCCCCAAACACATCGAGTTGATAACTCGCACTCACTGCTGTGTAATAAATGCTAAAAACACCTGGCACAAAATTCCCTCCAGAACCCGATGAACTGGAAGTCGACGCACTCGAACCCATCGCTGCACTTCGAGAGCGCCTAGCCAACGCAGCTAAATCGACTGAAGGATATAAAAGATTGCCAATCGTCGCGCGTAAGCGCTGCTGAGTTTCGTGCAGCGTTGCCTCTGCCGCCGCCAGATTGGGACTATTTGCCAATCCAGCTTGGATGAGCTGATTGAGCTGTGGCGAATGAAAAAGCTGCCACCAAGCGGCTGGAATATCCCGCCCCATTTCCAAGTACTGCGCCTCACCAACTTGACCCGCCTCTGAAACACGGGTGGTTTTCTTTGGCAAGGGGCTTTTCACGTAAGATGAGGTGTTTGGCGGGGGTGGCGGGTGAAAGTCTGGCCCAACCGCACAAGCCGTCAGCATCATGCTCATGAAGCAAACAATGAATGGCCTAAGAAATTTGCGCATGAGCGGAACAATCCATTCTATCCGTCCAACATTAGAGCATGTCCCTAACGACTAAAAGCATATTAACATTAAATGCTTTATCGAGCGAAACAAATATTTGCATAGCGCCTGTTTAGCTATAAAATACAGCTTTAATTTGGAAGGAGTTTTTATGAGCATTCGTACTGGATCAAAAGCCCCCGAGTTTACTTTAAAGGATGACCAAAATAAGGTGGTCTCATCGAAAGATTTGCGTGGAAAATGGATTATTTTGTATTTTTACCCTAAAGATGAAACGCCTGGTTGTACACAAGAAGCTTGCGATTTCCGAGATAATTTTGACGATTTTAAGAAAAAAAATGCCGTTATTCTTGGCGTTTCAAAAGATTCTGTTAAAGACCATCAACAATTCAAAGCAAATCATTCTCTCCCTTTCACACTCCTATCCGATGACACGGGAAAGGTCTGCGAAAGTTATGGTGTGTGGGTGGATAAACAAATGATGGGCAAACAATACAAAGGCATCGAGCGCACGACATTTTTAATCGATAAAAATGGCGTGATTGCTCACATCTGGCCGAAAGTTAAAGTCAGTGGACATATTCAAGAAATACTCGAAAAACTCGACAATACCCCATGACAACATTCGATCCTAACGCAGCTGCAAGCAAAGAATCCGGGATTTTCGGTCTACCCTACAGCCCCGAAAAAGCGAAATTGGTGCTAATCCCGGTTCCTTGGGAGGCCACCACTTCTTACGGCGGGGGTACCTCTCAGGGCCCAACAGCCATTTTTAATGCCAGCAAGCAAGTGGATTTGTATGACGTCGACCTCGGTAATTTTTATGAGGCTGGCATCGCGATGCTCAGCGAATCTTCGGAAATCCTCACCTGGAATAAAATAGCGAAAAAAGCAGCGCTTTCGGTGATTGCGGCACAAGGAAGTCCGCTGAGTTCTCGCCTTCGCAAAAAGTTGGACAGGGTCAACCAATACAGCCAACAAGTTAATCAAGCGGTCTACGCAAAAACCAAGCATTTACTCGAGCAAGGTAAATGTGTGGGGCTCGTCGGAGGCGACCATTCAATACCTTTTGGCGCGATTCAAGCGTTTCTGGAAAAACATCCGAGCATGGGCATTTTGCACATTGACGCACACACTGATCTTCGAAATACTTATGAAGGTTTTGAATATTCACACGCCTCCATCATGCACAACGTCATCACCAAAACAAAACTACCCAAACTCGTGCAAGTGGGCATTCGTGATTTCTGCGAGGAAGAATTCAATTTTATTCAGCACCACGCTGATCGCATCACCACGTTCTTTGACACTGCGCTCCAAGAAAAAAAGCTGTCCGGAAAAAATTGGCGTGAACTGTGCACTGAGATCATGAATCATCTACCCAATGAAGTGTACGTTTCATTTGACATCGATGGTCTTGATCCTCGCTTTTGCCCACACACGGGCACACCCGTGCCCGGTGGATTGGAATACACTGAGTTGCTATTTTTACTGAAACAACTGGTGTTGTCGGGACGAAAAATCATTGGCTTTGATTTAAATGAAGTGTCGCCCGGAGCAATCTCTCATTCTAAAAACCCATCAGATGAGTGGGACGCGAATGTCGGTGCTCGACTGCTCTACAAACTCTGTGGATGGACACTGAAGAGCCTCTTGTAACCCCCGCCCACTGAAAAGTATTTTGATAGTGTTGTGGCAAAATACGGCGTATTTTGATAGAATAGTAGCAAAATACTTAATCGATAGAGCCAACACAATGCTACTAACCCGCTGTATTACAAGCCAAATTAAGCATGGCCTTCAACGAGGCAAAAGTATCTTGCTGCTAGGTCCTCGCCAAACCGGCAAAACAACGTTGATCAGGACATTATCCCATGATCGGTATCTAAACCTGATGGATAACGAACTACGCTTACATTATGAGCAATCCCCATCGAGCTTACTCGGCGAAATAAAAGCACTAGCCGCTTCTCTGAAAAAGCAACCCACAGTTATTATTGATGAGGTCCAGCGCTGCCCCGATCTGATGAATGTGATTCAATTATTAATTGACGATAAAGTCGCGCAGTTTATTATTACTGGATCTTCTGCTAGAAAATTGCGACGACAAACAACCATAAACTTACTGCCTGGAAGAGTAATCGCCCTTACATTAGGGCCTTTAATACCATCTGAATTACCCAATGAAATATCCCTTGAAGACCAACTTAATTATGGAACACTGCCAAGCATTATTTTATTAAAAAATAAAGAAGATAAAAATACGGACCTAATGAGTTATTCAACTACTTACTTAGA
>CAYGED010000011.1:1332-14265 GCA_964348555.1 uncultured Coxiellaceae bacterium | reverse complement strand
TCCCAAACACTAGCATTCGAGCTATCGGTAGTCACGGGCAAACGATTTACCACTCGCCCAGAGGGGATTTTCCTTTTACCTTGCAAATAGGTGATCCCAATATCATTGCCGCGATAACTAATATTACGACTGTGGCTGATTTTCGTCGACGCGACATGGCGCTCGGTGGAGAAGCAGCCCCTTTAGCCCCTGCCTTTCACAATTTTCTTTTACGCACACCGAAAGAAAATCGCTGGGTGTTAAACATCGGTGGAATTGCGAATATTACTTACCTGGCCGCTGACACCCATCAACCCGTCCTAGGTTTCGATACTGGCCCCGGCAACACGCTGCTCGATTCCTGGTGCGCTCAAACGTTAGGAAAAGCCTACGATGACAAAGGCGCGTTGGCCGCCAGCGGAAAAGTGAATGCTTCTCTCTTAAAACAATTATTATCCGATCCATATTTTTCAAAAAAACCACCTAAAAGCACGGGACGAGAATATTTTAATCTTGATTGGCTAAAACAACATTTAGCTAGCAAAAAACACGATAAAGCCGACATTCAATCGACGCTACTCGAATTAACCATCGAAAGTATTACACGCGCAATAAAAAACACGGGCGACACAAACGGAAGCATTTGGGTTTGCGGTGGCGGCATACACAACACTACTTTAATGAAGCGCTTACGCGATCGATGCTCACCACTCTCCATCACAACCACTGAATCGGCCGGCATTCACCCCGATTGGATAGAAGCTGCTTGCTTCGCTTGGCTCGCTAAACAAACACTGGATAAGAAACCCGGCAATCTGCCGAGCGTTACTGGCGCAAAAGGGTATACCGTTTTAGGTGCTATCTTTCTAGCGAATCATTAACACTTAAGACACAGATACCTTGGATCGATTTTTCTGGCAAGCAAGTCTCTCTTAAATAATCAACAAACGACACATCAGCGACTTTTTTATTTTTGCTTGAGGCATGCCGAAAAATTAAATCGCCCTTTTTTCGAAGGGCAAATCCAACATGTGACACATTGAGATTCGTTCCAATTTTATCGCGCATATTCCAATTAGGCCGCACGATTTCGACAACGGCCACGTCCGGAATTTGATTCAGCAAAAACAAGTTGGGAATGTCATTTTCGAATATGGCATGCAGCGGCAAATAAGGTAATTCATTTATTTCTGAGGAAACGGTTTCTGCAAAAGCACGTAATGCACTAAGCCGATTATTTTCGTCCGCGGAGTTTAATTTTTTAAGCAATTTAATATCGTCCATTGTGCGAAAGCGAAACCAGTTGGGGCGATCGATTACGGTTTCCGCCAGCGCACTGATCGGCTCACCCGATTGGTGAACGAATCGCAAGGTGATGTCCGTCACAATACCAGCTTTCGTATTTTGCTTATTCCAATCGGCGCTCATAAAATGAAAGCGTTTCTCAAACAAGGGTTTAGCGTCGTAGTAGTTTATTCGAAGTAAATAGGACAAAAACACGTCTCGATTTCTCGCGTGAGACAAAGCGAGCACAGTGTTAAGAAAGGTTACACAATCAAAACAATCCGTCCGATAAACAGGGCTTTGATCGAACTCGGCATCGGGCCCCTCACCCAAAGCACCGCCGAGATAAGGTTTCCCTAAGAAAGGGCGACTCACCCACTCTATTTTTTCAGCCAAATTAGCGAATAATTCGCCCTCGATCGCTTGATAAATCGATTCGATCGCTGCATCATACTCCGACATGTGATAAGGCGACAGTGTCTTCATCGGTCCTATTAATCCATTAGCTAAAAAGATTATATAATAATATGCCAGGCCCAACAAAACATCCATACCAGAATCTTGCTTTAATCCTAGCTGAATCCGCCCTACTGGTTGATAGCGCAGTGCCACTTTATCTGATTGGCTCCAGCGCAGCAAAAAGCGTCGTCGATGTAGAAGGACTGTCCGAGATTAACGGTATTTTCTGCGCCTCTATCACATTTGTTTTTTTGTTTCAGTTCCTACAAAAAGAAAAGAAAGAGTTGCCTCGACAATGGCGCATCGCAGGGTTCCCCGGAAAATTTTTTATTGCTGGTATAAGCTTATCAGCTGCACTTTCAGCAGGTCTACCCAACGTTTATTATATGACTGGAAATAAGGCTTTTAAAGTAGTTGCTTGGTTGATGCCAGCCATCGCACCACGAGCCATATTTTCCGATTGGCTACTCCGCGCTAATTTATGGATAATGGCAAAAGTTTTCGGACGGTTTACAAAACTTCAAAACGTTCACCAGCTTTATGAGTTGTTACGTATTTTTTCACAAAACATTAAATTTAATAGCACTGTTTCCAGTGATTTGAATGTTTTGAGAGAGAAGTATGGCATCACTGCCGGCGCTGCTATTAAAGCCAATCAAGGTAATCGTGAAGTCCTTAAAAATTTAAAATCTAATCTCGAGTCGCTCGAAGGCCATGACGAATACATCAAGCCAGCTTTTGATTGCAGCTTACTGTCATTGATGAAAATTGCCATCGTTGGCACCGGTTTTGGCGCTGCTTATCTGATGTACTCAAAGCTATCGTTTATTTCTGGCAAATGCGTCATTGGCTCGGGTTTCGAAAACGATTTTAACGGTGAAAAACCAAGCTGCCCCATCCAAAATGATGAATGGGCTAACATCGGTTATCACTTGGGATACCCTGGCTTTGGCTTTATGACCAGTGTCACGATTTTCCCTATGCTCGCACTGGCTGATGCGATACGTTTTTCCTGGAACAACGAGCGTAAGCATTGGACTACTTTTTTAATATCCGCTCTTCTCGCTATCTTTCGCTCGAGTATATCGATATTTGTCGCAGAACAAAATGACAACAGCAGCCCACTCTTCTCACTCATTTATGTAGCGGGTGTATTTTTCTTCTATAATTTTTTTAGCCTAGCCTATTACGGACCACCCACTTTAAAACAGCTCTTCTGCACTGTCTCAGACGCGATAAAATCGCTCTGTTCCTCAAATGGCGAGGAACCTGAACGTTTAATTCCAGCCGAAGAGGTTAATCCAGCAAATACAGCTAACGCTTGCTATGAACTAATGCAACAATGTTTGTTTCATCCATTCACAGTGAAAAAAGCTTTAGAAGATAACTGTCCACCTGAAAATAATTATCGAATTTAACCCGAATATTGCAGGCTAGAGAAATGCATCAATAAAAATATTGATCGTCATGGCCAGAACAACCAGTATGAAAATTGGGCGAATAAATCGTGACTCTTTCGACATCACGAAATGAGCCCCAATACTTGCTCCAATAATTTGGCCAACCCCCATTAACAGCGCAACCAAATAGGCCACGTGCCCACCGAGACCAAACCAAAACAATGATACAACATTTCCAACAATGTTGAGTGGTTTAGCATGAATAATCGCGGATTTTAAATTCATTCCTAGAAAAAAAATCAAACTCACGACCCAAAATGATCCTGTTCCTGGACCAAAAAATCCGTTGTAAAAGCCAATGGCAGTACCGATGGTGAGACAGTAAGCACGCGATGATAGTCGAGGCTCCGAAGACGCTTTAACGAATTGCTTAGAAAAAACGGTGTAACACAAAATTACCAGCATGAGTACGGCAATAATTTTTTTGAGATTACCGGGATGAATCAGTTGTATCACAATAGTTCCGACACTGGCACCAACCGCAGCGCAAAAAAAACCGAGAACCAATTTCCGGAGATTCAACTCGCCCGCACGCATAAATCGAATCGCGGCGGTCAGCTCACCAATACAACCTTGCATCCGATTCGTACCCATGGCCGTTGTCACTGGAAGCCCAGCAATCAGCATCGCGGGCAAGGTGATGAGACCGCCCCCACCCGCAATCGTGTCGACAAAACCAGCAGCTATTGCCACCAGCATCAGCGTAAAAACACCGAGCCAGGATAGGTGGTGTATCCACATCATGGATTAAAACGTCCTTCTAAACAGGAGACTTCATTGACACTTATTATTATATGCCGACAAGGCTTGTGCAACACCATTTAGCTGATACACAATGGTGGCATTGCCGATCTGAGGGTCGTCATCTTTAAAAATAATTCGGAATGCACGACTATTCAACATGGTTGGTCTTAAGGTCTGACTGAATTGGCCAACTAAAAACGGATACTTTTTCTCTATCGTTTTCGTGCCATATAAGGGATAAGGTTGATCTGCTATATAAACAGAACTTTGCGACTGATAATTCGATTGATTCTCCGTTCGTTTTTCTACAAGTGCACCATAGATAATGTCCATAGCCTCTTTTGCATTGGAAGCGGTAGGGAATGCCACGATTGTGTTCTCAAACTTTGGGTTCCATAAAACCAAACTCGATACATTTCCATTCGTATCGCGACCGTGAATTAACAAGAAACACTCGCGATTATTGCGAAATAAAACAATTTTATCCTGACCATAAATACCCAACTCAGAAAGGCCTTTTATCGCTTTTGGATCAATTTTATGTTCACCGATTTTTTCTTTCGGATCTTTCGGATCTTTCGGATCACCAACGGCAGCTAATTTTGGTTGGGGTGCTGCCATCACTTGCATAATCCATTCCGTTGGTAACGCAAATCCAAAATTCCCACCCATTTTTGTCGTGACGCCGACAAGATTTCCATTCTCATCAAACAAACCGCCACCGCTAGAGCCAAAATAAATAACGGCATCGGTTTGCAACCAAATTCCACCTTGAACGAGATGTTTATTAGAGACGATGCCTTTAGAAATTGATTTTTCAGTTCCCTTCGGATTTCCAATCGCGTAAACGCCCTCTCCAATTTCAACGCTAGCCGAAGATCGCATTTTCACTGGGGAAAAGTCAGCGGATGGAATTTCTAATAAGCAAAGATCTTGTTTTCGATTTTTATAATAGAGTCTGGCAACTCGTGGTTTCTCATTTTCGTGCATTTGAACAAGCAGGTAATTCCCGGACAACGCTAGGTGACAATTGGTCACTAGAATTGTTTTCGATATGGCAACAGCCGTACCCCGTGCTTTCACTTCACGCGTTTTAAAATCGAGACTGTAAAGGGTGAAAATGGAATCTTTAACTTTGTGGTAGACTTCTTGCGCCGTTAGTGCTTTTAAAGCCACCGGCACAATCAGCAACAGCGCCAATCCCAGACCGACTAACCATCCTGTAACACGTTTCATCTTTGCTACTCCTTTCCCAATAGGATAAATATAGCAGATGAGCCGATCGAAAATAGAGCAGATTGAGAGTTTTTTTATTTAATATCAAATGGTTATAATAATTTATTGGATAGAAATGCCAACAGGCCCTGGCCAAAGAGGGGCTTTTACTTCCAACTCATGGACTCTAAATAGCTTCTCAACTGGCCCGCTGTGCTAAAGCGATTCCGTATGGCCTCATGACGCCGCCCCAAGACGAACTGTCGAATGTTCTCGCCACAATCCTTATAGCCTCTAGCCCCACCAATAGCCTCGTAAAACACGTTGATAAGGTCAATCACATCCGTTTGAATCTTATATTTCGTGGGAGCCCCCAAATGCAAAAGGTCAATGAGATGGGCCTCAAAACTCAGGCCTTTTTTCTTCACCATCACATTGTCCGAATGAATATCCCCATGGTATTCCCCGAGCGAATGCAGCTGCTCAACCCCATTCGCGAGAGCATGCAATAAATGCAAAGACTCAAAGACCGATAAGCGCTTACCCTTTTGGTGCTCGATATAACTCGATAAGACCTCACCATCCACAAAATCCGATACCAAGAAATCAACCTTTTTACGGTTAAGATAAATCACGTCATGGTAATGATACTGAATGACAATCGGACAACGCCTTAATTTATAGAGTTTTTTGGCATAATGGATATGGGGCGAATCACCATTCGCCTTGCGATTGTAAAAAAGCTTTGCCGCTCGTATTATCCCCGTTTTCCGCTCTTCAACTTTATAGACTTCCCCTTCCCAACCTGAGCCCAAGTAATCAAGGACTCGATACTGCCGTCCCAGCAGCCTGCCTTTATTCAAATCATAAAAATCTATCACAACTACCTCACCAATCAACCCGATAACATAGCTTTTTGGGCGGGAAAAGGAAAGTTTTTATGATGCCCCAGCCTGTCAACCCGATGGAGGCTGAAGGAATTAATGGACGTAGCGCTGCAATAAAAAACCCACTCCATACGCGAGCACAGCCGCTGCCGCACCGATCAACAACGTGATAAGCCCCGAAGCCCACCAGGAACGTAAGGTCCACTGGCTCTTTACCGAACCAATAATAAAAAAGACAATACCTGTCAAGACGACGGACCACGAAATACTTTGGTGAAAAGAAAAAACATAGGGAATCAACGGCACAAACCCACAGATAATAAACGCAGAAAAAGTGCTTGTCGCCGCTTTAGTAGGAGAGCGAATGTTTTTCGGCAAACCATACTCTTCGTAAAGCATGGTTTCTACCCATAATTCTTTTTTCGAAATAATAAAATCGACGAGCTGTGTTAATGCTTCGCCGCTCAAACCTTTATTCGCGTAAATCTGTCGGATCTCTTCTTTTTCACCTTCGGGAAATCGTTCGATTTCTTCTTCTTCGATTTGGCGATAGCGTTGAAATTCTTCCTGTTCCGACTTCGTGCCTAAATAATTACTCGCGGCCATTGAAAACCCATCCGCAATCAAATTGGCCATTCCAAGAATGATAATAACGAGACTCGCAAGTTTTCCACCGATGACACCGCTCACAACCGCAAACGTGGTCACGGCACCATCAATTCCGCCATAAATCCAATCGCGCAAATAACTTTGGGTCGGGGGTTTTGCCAATCGCTTCGCAATTGCTTTTGGGCTGTGGTCGTAATGGATAGGCATTTATTAACTCCCTCTACGGTCTGTTTACAATTCGCTAGACTGATGTTTCCACGCGAGATCGTTTCAGCGAATTTTCCACATTCTGTGCAATCGGAAAAAATACCCCACACGTTGATTCACCTGACTGAACATCAAATACATCTGTCTTCGCCAGTTGAAATAAAATAACATCGCCCGCTGATGCTTCAATAGGTTTCTTAACCGTACCCGAGACTTTCAACGTCACCGAAACGTGATTTCTGCTCGGATGCAAGGGAATGAAAAGCCAATAAAAAGATTCTGATGTGATGGAATCCCGCGTCAACAAGCTCGAACCCAAACTCAATTGAGGATCTCCTAGGGCATCAGCATGAGTGATATTCAATGGCCGCAGTAATAATTGGAGCTGAGAAGAGCGCCTCAGCGATTTGAGCAAGGGAAGATTAACGGAGTATTTTTTTTCGATGGCTTTTTTGATCAGCGCCTGGAGATCAGCTTCTGCCTCAAAAGGTTTCCCTTCTCGAACTTGCAAGCACTTGGACAACTCATATCGACACAGCGCCACTTCATCCACGAGCCAATTTTTCGCGACGTAAAATCCATTTGTGTTAAGCGCATGGCTTGCGCTTAAGTGAGAGACATCCATCCTAACCTCCTTATCACAGTGAATATTCCATTTTGAGAATAGTTTCGCAATTGGGGTTGGGCTTCGGGTTTTTCTCTCGGCCCATGTCTTTAAACCCAGCTTTCATAAAAGCGCGGTAAGATCCCAAGTTAGTATCGTAACAACTCGCCACTATTTTTTCTAATTGTAATTTGTGTATCGCAAATTCCGCCACCGTGGCAATCGCTTCAGTCGCGTATCCTTTGCCCCAACTCGAGCGATCACCAATTAAAATACCCATCGTCCCTGTCTTTTCGGCCCACACAATCGGGCCGAGTTTGATGTTTCCGATATGACGCTCATTTAAAAAAATCCCCAATAAAACATCGTCGGGTGATTCATTTTTCGCTCGGATAAAGGCTTTTAATCCATCGATGTCCGGAACGTGATGACGCACTTCCAAATATTGATTCACGGCAGGGTCTCGCAACCATTGATGATAATCACCCGTTGCGGTCTCCACCTCCAATGTGCGAAACCACAGTCGTTTGGATTGAAAGGGATGCACCAATTTCATCGATGTTAATCTTCCCACTTTAAGCGACGGGTCTATTGTTGGGCCTGGTGTTGTTAACCCATCAGCTATTACTGAAACGATAAGCCGTGTAACCTACAGCCACTATCGCAGCACCCTTCACCCAAGGATTACCCCAAAAACTGGACTGATTGGCAGCGACACTATCCGATGTTTTTTGAACACTGGGTTGTCTCTGAACCTCCGGCTCAATCGGCTTCTCCTCTAACGCAGGAGCCGCTAACATAATAAGCCCTGCTTTTTCAAGCTCTCGAATACATTCGTAGTCTTTATTCATCTGCTCCCGCGACCCGATTAAATAAACACAGCCACACGTGGTTTTTAGATCAACCGTTTCTTCTATTCGCATACCTTTTTCTGGCAGTCCAAAAACACCCTGAAACGTGGGCAGCTGTTTAAGTTGCTTCAGTAAATCTTGATGGATCCCGTTAACTTCTCCAGCATGATGTGAAATTAACTGAACATAGGTACAAAGTTTATTTGAATTTGTTTTGTAAAAATAGGATGCATCGTATTTCGCAAATCCATCTGGATCCGCGTACGCAAGAACAGAGAGATCCATCTGAGCAATGGGAACGCATTCTTTCATCACTGATGGTGAAATACCTCCACCGGGCCGAGCGGCCAATTCGACTAATACGGGACCGTCTTCCATCACCATGATTTCGGTATGTGCTGGCCCATACTTAATTCCTAACGCATCAAGTACGTCAGAAATATATTTAAGAAACTTCAGTCCTAATGTCGCAATATCTGCTGCGGTTTGTAACTCATCTTGGAGATACATGCGCTTACCCTGTCCAACATGACCTTTTGTGTATTTTTGTATGTCGGTAATGACATGCTTCCCATCACAGCTCACCGTATTAATAGCGTATTCCGTCCCTTGCATGTACTTTTGAACAAGCAGTTGTGTCATCTGTAAATTTAAAAAATTTTGCGCATGGAGCATCGCATCAAATGCCCGTTGAATCCCTTCATTATTTTGGCAAAGCCTGAAATCCACGCTGCCACCGCTATCCAGTGATTTGACCACAATGGGGAAGCCAATGCCAGGCTGCGCTGCAAATGTCATCGCTTTTTCTGCTTCACTCGTCACGATCTCCGGAATAACGCGAAGCCCTTTTCCTCTCAGTACTTCGGACATGGTGTGTTTGTTTCTTCGCGCACCGGGAACACGCAAATCGTTACTCGGAACTCCAAAGTTATTTTTGCTCAATACCATTTCTACTAAATCAACTGCATATTCACTTCCGGCGATAATAAATTTTATCTCATACTTACTCAACGCTTCCATCAAATTATCAACTTTACCATCAAAGACAATATTCTCTTCATAATCTGTTGGAACAAAGCTTCTTTGGTAAAATCCCGGAAGCTCCCGTAAAGTTTGCACATGAATCGGTGTATAGCCTAATTTTTTAAATTCTTTAGCGTACACGCTCCCGTGTGAACAACCATCGACAATAACAACGCAACCTAAACTTAAATTCATCGGCGAGGCCCCACCATCAGAATTTTCACTGGGTTTCTCATCAACTGGACTATCTACTCTTCTCATACTGAGCTCCTCCATAGGTTCTTATCAATTAAGTGGTGACTTCCAGCCACACGGAATCGTGTTAAGGTAAAAGCTCGTGTGACCGAACCAATCTTGTGATACTAGCGAGAAATATCCAGGGATGCAATAAATCATCACGAATTAATCGATAAAGATAATCAAAAAATAGAATCGTTGTGCCAACTAAATAGTATGCGTTGGATCACTCGGTGGTGTTTCGCCCAAGAGACCTTCAATGGTCTTTCTCAGTTTTTCCCCAAGCGATCCTTCCGGAAACTGAACACCAACACCAGCCGGCCGGCCGCTATTGGCCTTATCTGATTTTGGATTTCTCCAGACAACTTTTCCAAGGAAATTAATAGGATTTGGCGTCTCGGGCAGAGTTAAATACACATTGACCTCTTCCCCCAAGGACAAGTGAGTGCCTGTCGAAACAAAAAGCGCACCATTTTTCACAAAAGGCATATAGGCTTTATGCAAACTTTCCTTGTTTTTTATCTCACAAACCAACGTATTATTTTCTCTAGTGGCCATCGTCTAATGCCCTTGCCAGCAGTTGCTTGGCGATTTCGCTGTCGTCCCATTCGAATAAGTCAATGTGAGCGTCGCACAAGATACGCCATCGGCTGTATCGTTTGCTTGGTTACCAATGGCCGAAGCGGTAATCGTGTACGTGCTAGCGCTGACAGCTGAAACGCTCAGTGAGTAGTAACCTTCTGAGCTAGTCGAACCACTCCAGACCTGCACCAACGTGCCATAAGTCGAGTTGCTTAATCGATATTTTTCTTCTGCAATCTGTATCGCGAGCAAGGCCTGAATTCCATCGGAACGACGCGCTCGCATCACATAATTACGATACACTGGTATAGCGATCGCCACCAAGATAGCTAAAATAACCAGGGTGATCATTAACTCAAATAAGGAAAAACCGAAAAATTTATTTTTTCTGTCCATGGTTATGCGTTCCTGCTTAAAGCACTGTTCCCAATTTAAAAATGGGCAGATACATACTAATGACAAATCCACCAACCACCAAACCTAACAATACCAGCATAATGGGTTCAATCAAAGTACTTAATCCATCAACCGCAACATCGACCTGCTCTTCACAAAACACAGCCACCTTCGCCAACATAGCATCCAACTCCCCTGACTGCTCCCCCACATCAATCATTTGTAAAACCATGGGTGGAAATAGCTTCAATGCCTTGATGGATTCAAACAACGACGTACCACCCGTCACTTCTTCTTTCACCTGATCAATTCCCTCAGAATAAATAATATTTCCAGCTACTTTTGACACACAGTCCAGTGACGCCACTAATGGGATACCTGCCGATAATGAAATAGACAGGGTGCGGGTGATTCTTGCAACAGCGGCTTTCTGAAATAAAACCCCAAAAATGGGCAGGTGCAGCGAAGTAATCGTTAAAAATCGTCGGAACTTTTCTGATTTACGCTTTAAAGCGATAAAAGTAACGGTAATACCACCAATAACAAGAATAAATAACCACCAGTATTTTTGCAACCCATCGGATAAATTCATCACCACCTGCGTGGGACCTGGCAAATTTGCTCCGAATGCTTGATACATGTCTCGAAATCGAGGCACGATAAAGGTTAATAGCAGAATAGCAACGGCAACCGTAACAACCAACATCGCGACGGGGTAAAACATGGATCGCTTAATACGACTCTTCAATGTTTGTGCCTTTTCCAAATAAACAGAGATCTGCTCAAGAATTCGATCTAAAGTACCCGATTGCTCACCCACTGCAATCAAGCTGCAAACCAATGGACTGAATCGTTTCGGTTGTTTTCCCATCGCTTCACAAAGCGTTTCACCCGAAGAGACATCATCATGTAAGATTTTCACCAGCGTCATCATGTTTAAATTTTCTGATCCATCCGAAATAATTTTCAACGCTTGGACAATGGGTATACCGGCATCAATCATCGTAGCCAACTGTCTAAAAAACAACATAATGTCGTAGGTTTTTATTTTTTTGCTTTGTTTCGTTGGAAAAAAAGTGGATTTCTTTTTGAGTGCGATAATTTCGATTTGATCTTGCAAAAGTCTTGATTCGGCATCTGTTTCGTCTTCAGCGACAACAACACCTTTCTCAACTTTGCCGCGTTTATTGTAACCTTTCCAAGTATATATCTGAAAAATTGGAACGCTTTCCTTGCTGGCCATATTAAATAAATCCTCTTGTTATAACTCAACCACTCGAGCAACCTCTTTAAGACTGGTAATACCCTGTATGACTTTGTAAACACCCGATTCAGCCATTGACATTACCCCTTCTTTTTTTGCTTGTTCCATTAATTCATTTTTTCGATGCCCGCCTTTCATAATTAATTCAGACATTTCATCCGAAATTTGCATGACTTCAAAAATTGCGATACGCCCTGCATAACCTTTAATACATCTATCGCAAGATCCAGGTTCATAGATTGTTGCAGCCTTAAGCTCTTCCTCGCTAACATATTTGGACAGCAATCGATAACCATTATCAGCATTTTTCACTCGCTTTCGACAATGCGTACATAATTTACGTACCAACCGCTGAGCAAGAATGAGCGAAACAGAACTCGTAATATCAAAGGGCTTAACGCCCATATTCACAAGACGCGTAATGGTTAACACGGCACTGTTCGTGTGTAATGTGGTTAACACCAAGTGTCCAGTTTGCGATGCTTTTACAGCAATTTCTGCTGTTTCTAAGTCTCGAACTTCTCCCACCATGATAATGTCTGGGTCTTGTCTTAAAAACGAACGTAAGGTTGTCGAAAATAACATCCCTGTCTTGGTATTGACTTGAACTTGGTTAACGCCTTCCATATAAATTTCAACGGGATCTTCAATGGTTGAAATATTCACCGCAAGCGTGTTTAAAACCTTTAACGCGCTATAAAGCGTGACGGTTTTACCACTACCCGTTGGCCCCGTCACAATAACCATGCCTTGTGACTGATCGATGGCGTGTTTGAATAATTTCTCTTGCTGTTCATTCATTCCCAGCTGAGTAATGTCCAAACCAGTTCCTGTTGGATCAAGCAAACGAAGCACCACCTTTTCACCATACATCGTGGGGCAAGTACTGATACGAAAATCCATAGTCCCTGTTTCTTTAAACTTTAATTTAAATCGTCCGTCTTGTGGAATACGATGTTCTGAAATATCTAAATCCGCCATTACTTTAAGTCGAGATACGATCATTTTTGCTTGATAAGTGGGTGGATTTGCCACTTCGTACAGAATGCCATCTTTTCTAAAGCGAACTCGATAACTTTTATCATAGGGTTCGAAGTGAATATCTGAGGCCTGAGTTTTTATCGCTTCTAAA
>CAYGED010000011.1:0-1322 GCA_964348555.1 uncultured Coxiellaceae bacterium | reverse complement strand
TTAATTTGTTGAGCAACTGAACGACTGGCGTTTCCAGTACCATATCCGATTCAAGCTGACTCTCTCGACGATGATCTAAATTGACTGTTTGAAATCCAGCTTGCTTTTCACTGGTCGCTTTTTGCTTTTCTTGCGGGACAGGGATCATTCCCTCACTTGGATTTAATTCTTCAATGATTGCATTGAGCTTATCCGCAGGCACAATAACATAACTCACATTGCTTGTTGGCAACGTCGCTAACTCAGGAATATCTAATGAAACACAGGCAACGACAAGTTGATTACCTCGCCGCATAATCGGCAAGGCATAACGCCCCCTGATGCCTTCCCAAGTTAAAAAATCCTCGGGTATGTACTTAGAATCATGTACTGAAATATCGTAAAGGGGTAAATGAAAACTCTCAGCGGCCGCTTTCGCGATCGTCATGGGATCGATGACTTTCGCATGCAAGAGATAAACAGAAAGTGGGAGATTTTGAGAAATGGCCTGCTTTTTAATTGCATCAAGATCTTCTTTGCTTAAAGATTTGGATTCAAGCAAATAATTGACAAGACCCTGAATGTTGCTTGTTTCCATCATCGTCCCCCCGCCTTGCCTTATGGCGAAAAATTCCCCCCTGTTGTCCCAGAAAAGTATAACCTATACCTTTCTGGGATAAAGCATTCTTTGAGCTCTAATACTCTACGCAGAGCCTCCTTCATTTAAAGGACGCTTACCAAGCTAGCCACCAATTAACAGCTAACTAAGTTGTTGGTGCAGCCACCACCACTGGCAACCCACGAAATACCCGCGGTACTGCTGTATGTTGGCGTCAAGATGTAAGTGTCTGTCGCAATGATCCCATGGCTAACTCTGGGCGTTACCGTAATAACGCTGTTAACTACAGTCACTGAATCGACTTGACCGACACCAGTTCCAGCAGCAATATCCGCCGGAATACCATAGGACGCACCATCGCAATCCCCAAGCGTACCGTTTCGCTCATCTAAACAAGCGGCGACGGCTACTTTATAGCGGTCTGCTGCTTGCACAACATCGCTATAATAAGCTTTTTTCGTGTAGTGAATATACGTTGGAATAGCAATTGCTGCTAAGATCGCAACGATTGCAATCGCAATCAACAACTCCATCAACGTAAAGCCCAACATTGATTTTAATGTTTTTTGCTTTATCATAGTTTCTCCTTACTAAGGTCACATCCGACCCTGAGTTTAGTTCATACTTAAAATTATAGTCCAAACAGATAGTTTTCACTATATTGATTTTCAACGATTTTTATAGCACCTCCTTGCTGATAGTCTATTTAGAATGTAATAAAATA
>CAYGED010000010.1:10593-14667 GCA_964348555.1 uncultured Coxiellaceae bacterium | reverse complement strand
AGCAACAAGAGAACCGACATGATACCAACCAAAATCATCGGTTTCACAAAACCTTTTAGTTCGTGTCGAACTTGAACTTGAAATCGCTCAAGATAGCTTGCCAAATACAAAATGGAGCAAAACTTCAGCACTTCTGAAACTTGAATCGAAATAAATCCAAAATTAATCCAACGACGACTTCCATTAACCACCTTACCGACCCCCGGTATTAAAACCGCTATTGATAAAAATAAAGCGGCAAGAAATAAAATGGCACTGTATCGCTTCCACATCGCCAAAGGAATACGAGTGACTACCCACGCAAGAAACAACCCAAGGGCTAGATTCATTGCTTGCCGATTAAAATAGTGGAAGGCGTAACCAAATTGCCGATCCGAGATGACCATGGAAGCCGAAGCAACCATCAATAAACCAATCGCTAACAAACAAAGCGTGCAAGCACCAATCCAAAGATCCCAAGTCATTTTCTCTTTTCGACTCCTCATTTAGAGCGCTTCCACGGCTTTCACAAAAATCTCTCCACGATGCTCATAATTGTTAAACATATCAAAGCTTGCACATGCCGGGGATAGTAATACGCTATCTCCCGCCGCTGCGAAGCGAACAGCCTGTGACACGGCATCATCCATTGATGCGGCACGCACGATCGGAACAACTGCTTTAAATGTTTTTTCAAAAACAGGTGCATCTCGACCAATTAATATGAGCCGCTTAACAAAATTTTTCATGGGCGCCGCCAACGGCGAAAAATCTGCACCTTTCCCAAGCCCACCTGCAATTAAAATAATTTTTCCAGCGGTCACTTGACCCAAACTCGCTATGGCTGACAATGTCGCACCGACATTGGTTCCTTTCGAATCGTTATAGTAATCCACTTCTTGAAAGCGTCTCACCCACTGACACCGATGCGGCAACCCTGTAAATTTCGACAAGACAGACAACATGGGAGGCATAGACAACCCTGCTGCGTGACCCAGAGACAAGCAAGCAAGCGCATTTTGTAAATGATGGGGCGCGCGTAACGGCAACTCTTCAGTCGCAATTAAAATTTCACCACGAAAAGTCAAATAAAGCTTCTGGCCTTTCTTAAGAACTGAAAAATCAACTTTACTCGGATTATTCAATCCAAAAGACAAGACATTTTTTAAAGATAGTGTGTTCCAAATAAGCGGCTCGTCCGCGTTAACGACAGGAATATCACAATCAAGATAAATACGTTGCTTTGCAATGGTATATTCCCGCATCGAATCATACCGGTCGAGATGATCCTGACTCACATTTAAAATGGTTCCCGTTTTTAAATGCAATGACTCAGTTGTTTCTAGTTGAAAACTCGACAATTCCATGACATAGCATTCCGGCTCGGGAGTCATTAAGCAATCCAACACCGGCTCACCAATATTGCCGCAAACCGAAGCAGATATCCCCGCCTCTTTCATCATCAATCCAACCAAGGTCGTCACCGTGGTTTTTCCGTTTGAGCCGGTAATTCCCACAATAGGCTGCCGAGTTGCTCGCGCAAATAATTCAATATCCCCAATCACTTTTTTACCCTGAGCTATTTGTTCGGCTATCACAGGTTCTTTTAGCGAAACTCCCGGGCTTAAAATAATTTCATCCGCTTCGGTAAAAATTTCACTCGGGAATCCCCCCGTAACAATGGCAACGTTAGGAAATTCTTTTTTAAACGCCTGTAGATTGGGTGGCTCTTTTCGACTATCGACGACTGAAAAAGGAATATTTTTTTTAAAAAAATAGCGCACACAAGACATTCCTGTATCACCCAATCCGACTACGACAGTATGTTTTTTACTGGACATTGAGTTTATCCTTCTCGGATTTTTATTGAGCTTAGGGTGACCCTTTAACGTAATTTCAACGTTGCTAACCCACATAATACAAGTATAAAAGTGATAATCCAAAATCGTACGATAACCCTGGGCTCAGGCCAACCTTTCAATTCGAAATGATGATGCAATGGAGCCATGCGAAAGATCCGTTTCCCTTTTGTGAGCTTAAAATAACCCACCTGCAAAATAACGGAAAGGGTCTCAGCAACAAATACCCCGCCCATCAGAAATAAAATCAGCTCTTGGCGAACCATCACCGCAATCACACCCAAGGCAGCACCTAAACCCAAAGAACCGACATCTCCCATAAACACCAAAGCAGGATAGGTGTTATACCATAAAAATCCAAGACCAGCGCCAACAATAGCACTTGAAAAAACAGCTATTTCACCTGCGCCAGGAATATAAGGAATCGTTAAATACTCCGCAAAAACATGATTTCCCGTTAAATAGGCAAAAAGTCCTAAAGCAGCGCCAATCATTACTGTCGGCATGAGCGCAAGACCATCCAGACCATCGGTTAAATTAACGGCATTGCTACTTCCTACAATCACAAAATATACCCACAGAATATAAAACAATCCCAGTTGTGGAGCCACATCCTTAACAAAAGGAATAACCAGTTGATGTTCCGCGTTTACTGTCGCGCTAAAATATAAATAAATAGCCACCAAAAGGCCAACAATGGATTGCAGTAAATATTTCCAACGTGCGGGCAAGCCTTTGCTATTTTTTCTCATCACTTTTCGATAATCATCAATATATCCAATCAAGGCAAAGGTCACGGTTGCAAAAATAGCCACCCAAATAAATCGGTCTGCCAAATCCCCCCACAACAACGCACTCACCACGATCGCGATAATAATAAGCGTGCCACCCATGGTCGGTGTACCCGTTTTTTTTAAGTGCGATTGTGGTCCATCACTACGAACCATTTGCCCGATTTGCAATCGAACCAACCGTCGAATAAAAACAGGGCTAAAAACCAATACAATAATTAATGCCGTCAGCGCACTGATAATCGAACGAAATGTGAGATATTGAAAGACATGGAAGAGATGAAGATACTTGCTTAAAAAATTAGTTAACAACAATAACATTGCTTATTCCCCTAAGAGCGCTTGTGTCACTTTATTCATTTTCATCGAGTTGGAACCTTTAATTAAAACCGTGATGTGGCCATGTAAATATTGTTTTAAGGCCTCCACTAATTTTTCCTGCGTATCAAAATGGTAACCGTGTTCGCCAAAAGCGTTTGCCGCAAAACGACTGTTCGGACCAAAACAATAAAGCCGGGTAATTCCAGAACGTTGCGCTTCCTCACCAACATCACGGTGAAATTGCTCCGTACCAATGCCAAGCTCAAGCATGTCACCAAAAACAAGGATGGACTCACCCTCACGCTTTGACAGTACCTTGATAGCAGCAACAACGGAGGAAGGGTTAGCATTGTAACTATCATCAATAATTAATGCACCTTTATAACCGCGACGTTCAACTAAACGCCCTTTCACTGGCGCCACCGCCTCAAGGCCTGCTTTTATCGATTCAATTGGAATATCTAACGCCAGGGCAGCAGCAGAGGCCGCTAATGCATTTAGCACGTTGTGTTCACCCATGAGCGGCAAATTCACCTCGGCACTCTCTTCCAACAGCTTAAGATGAAATTGTGATCGACCATCCAAACCCACGACGATTTGGGTTGCGGTGACATCCGCGGGGTGATGCAAAGCAAAGGTAAACAACTGACGCCCACCGATAAGGCTACGCCAAAAATCCGCGAAGCCATCATCATTATTAATGATGGCGATACCATCCGCAGGAAGTCCTTGGAAAATTTCACCCTTCGCACAAGCCACACCTTGTAAATCACTAAATCCTTCTAAATGAGCGGGTCCCGCATTGGTGATAATGGCGAGCGTTGGCCTGACCAACTGCGTTAAATAAGCAATTTCCCCTGCATGGTTGGCGCCCATTTCAATAACAGCAAAATCATAGTCAGAACGTAATCGCAACAAAGTCAGGGGAACGCCAATTGCATTATTGAAGCTATTTTCACTTGATAATACTTTCCCACCCTGGCTAAAAAGACTCGCCAAAATGGCTCGCGTTGTTGTTTTTCCACAACTACCCGTGACAGCAATAATAGGAATATTCACTTGATCTCGATAAAAGCTCCCCAACTCCGCCACCGTGGAACAAGTCCGAGGCGTCATCTCGACGC
>CAYGED010000010.1:0-10583 GCA_964348555.1 uncultured Coxiellaceae bacterium | reverse complement strand
CGTCATCCACTCGGAGCTGCGACAAAGGCGCATCGACCGTTTCACTGACGATGGCCGCAATCGCTCCTTTTTCGGCGGCTTGCCCAACAAAATCGTGCGCATCAAAGTGAGGCCCTTGAAGTGCCCAAAATAATTCACCTGGTTTAATCGTTCTTGTGTCGGTGCTGAAGGAGTCGACTTCGGCATCTTCCCCGATTAATTCCGCTCCTATCACTTGAGCGATTTGAGAGAGTTTCATGGCCGCGCCTTCCAATACTAGTCTTTTATCCAATCATTCAGCGTATTTGAAACAACCTGCGAATCATCAAATGGTAATGTGGTATCGCCAACGATCTGCGTCGTTTCATGACCTTTTCCTGCTACCAAAACGATATCACCAATCAATGCGTTTTGCACGGCCCATTGGATAGCTATCTCTCTGTTCAACTCGATCTTGACCGAAGAAGGTTTTTTCAATCCAGCCATCATATCTTTAATAATTTGCATCGGCGGCTCTGAACGCGGATTATCATTTGTGAATACAACCCTATCGGCATAGCTCTCAGCAATCGTCGCCATCAACGGACGCTTGCCACGATCACGATCCCCTCCGCAACCAAAAACAACAAAAAGCCGACCCAATACGTGCTCTCGTAAAGCCATTAATGCCTTTTCTAATGCATCGGGTGTGTGCGCGTAATCGATGACAACCAGGGGTTTATTATCGCCTCCATGACAATCCATTCGACCTTTTACAATTTGTAATTGTGATAAGTCTTGCAACGCGGTTGAAAATGGAATCTCAAATAAACACAGCACGGATAAAACAGCCAGTAGATTACTCACACTAAAACGACCTAAAAACGGCGTCTCAAATTCACCATCGCCCCAAGGCGTTTGCACTTCAACGTGAAACCCTTTTGGCAGGGAAGTGATTTTTTTAGCCCAAATCATTCTTTCATATTGAAGCAGTCTCTCCTGTTGAGCAGAATAGACCACCATGTTTAGCACGTTCGATCGTTCCCGTAAAATTTGCCGCCCCAGCGAGTCATCCGCATTAACAACACCGTATTGCAACCCTGGCTGCTCGAATAAGCGTTTCTTGGCTCGAGCGTAGGTTTGCATGTCGCCGTGATAATCTAAATGATCCTGCGTTAATTGAGTAAACACAGCTATATTAAAATGCACACCTTGAACTCGCTTTTGGTCCAACGCATGTGAAGATACTTCCATGGCAACAGCCTTTGCCCCCCTTTGTTTCATTTCTAAAAAAGCTTGCTGTAATAAAATAGGGTCCGGCGTGGTGTAATTCGATTTTTGCAATTCAGGCAAAAAACCATAGCCCAAGGTCCCTATCACCCCGCATTTAATCTGTTGGCGCTGCAGTGCTTGCGCCATAAATTGTGTGCATGATGTTTTACCATTGGTTCCCGTCACCCCTACAACCCGCATCGATTTCGAAGGATCATCATAAAATCGCATGGCAATCTCTCCAATTTGATGCTGTAAATTCTTTAATGGAATTAATGGTACCTCGGACTGAGTAATCCCTGCGTTTGACCAAGCGATAGGATCGTAAAGAACCGCAGCTGCTTTTCGATTCACGGCGTCTCGAATGTATTGACGACCATCGGTTTTTAATCCCGGATAAGCTAAAAACACATCGCCAGACTCAACTTTCCGGCTGTCGCTTTGTAACCCTGATACCAGTAAATCCGGGATATCACCCGCCACAAGCCCATTCAGCAATTTGTGTAAAGACTTCTTAGACATGCTCAGATTATAAGAGAGAAACTCAAATAAAAAAACTTAAGTTAGGAAATCCAACAGGAGTTTTGCACTTCGTGCGATAACTCCTTTCTGATTTTATCGCCCTATCGCGTCCGGTGAAATAGCTAACAGACGCAACGATTCAGCCATTACTTTTGCAAAAAGAGGCGCTGCCACGACGCCGCCCAAATGCTTCTCTTTTGGATCTCGAATGACAACGGCTACCACGATCTCGGGGTTACTCACCGGTGCCACTCCCACGAATGATGACACCACACGATCTTTGTCATAGCCATCTGGACCGGCAATATTCGCCGTCCCAGTCTTTCCTGCCAATCGGTAACCTGAGATGGCGGCTCGCGTACCCGTTCCCCCCTTTGCGATTACCGTTTCAAGCATGTGAAGCACTGTCTTTGCGACACTCTCTGGTAAGACACGTTCATCGGGAGGTGCTTGATCCACTTTTAAAAAGGTCACCGGCCGTTTAATTCCACCACTCGCCAAAATCGCGTAACCCTGAGCCAACTGCAGTGTCGTCACGGCCAACCCGTAACCATAGCCCAGAGTCGCTACCACGCTGGGTAACCAAGTGTCGTGCGGCACCAATAAACCTGGCGACTCTCCGGGAAACCCACTGTGCGTACGCTCTCCAAAACCCATCAATCGAAGTAAATCATAGTAATGCCTTGGTTGAAGCGACAAAAGAATTTTTGCCGCCGCAATATTACTCGATTTTTGTAGCATTTGTGTTAATGTCACCACGCCATTCCGGACTTCATCCCGAATGGTATAACCACCCACTCGCATCCAGCCTGGATTGGTATCAATCGTCGAATGCTCCGAGTATTTTCCACTTTCGAGCGCAAGCGCCACCGTGAATGGTTTAATCACCGAACCAGGCTCAAAGCGATCCGTTTCGGCCCGGTTACGATAACGTGAATCATGTACCGCGGGTCGATTATTGGGATTGTAAGAAGGCTGATTCACCATCGCGAGAATTTCTCCCGTTTTAATGTTCAACACCACTACCGATCCAGCTTCGGCGTGATATTTCGACACGGCTTCTTTCAAAGCACGATACGCTAAATATTGAATGCGATGATCGATACTCAACGTTAAATCGTGCCCTTGTATGGGTTTTTTTAATAGAGTGACGTTCGCAATCACATGACCTAAACGATCAATCAGCACTTCCTTTTTACCAGGTTCACCCGTCAACCATTGATTGTAAGCCAATTCCAAACCTTCTTGCCCTTGATCATCAATATTAGTAAGACCCAGTACGTGCGCGGTAATTTCGCCGTCGGGGTAATAACGTCGATATTCTCGTTGTAAAAAAACACCGGGAATTTTTAAGGCGGATACTTCGGCACCAATATACGGGGGATTACCTCGTTTTAAATACACAAACTGCCGATCGCTTGCGTCCGACTCACTGTGACGAATACTCGCAGCGGGAACATTTAAAATACTGGATAATGACCTAAGCTCAGTGGGATCAGGATTGAAAACTTGGGGATTAATCCATACTGAGTCGACTGGGGTGCTAATCGCTAACGGTGCACCCAGTCGATCAGTAATCATGCCGCGATAGGCCGGAATATTTACGACACGGAGGATCCTCGCCTTACTTTGTCTCAGTAAAAAGGATCTGTCCAGGATGTTTAAGTCGATCAAACGCCATAATAAACCGGCCGCCGCGACGCACAACAACAACCATAATAGATATAGTCGCCAAATTTTTTGCACAGCCACTACCTAATCGTTTCATTTTCATTGCGATCCTCGACCATTATAATGCTCCCCTCACTGGGAACATCCATTTCTAATTGCCGCTGCGCAATTTGCTGAATGCGCGACTGAGTAGATAACGTGCTTTGCTCTAACAGTAGTTTCCCCCATTGCACAACATCTTGTGCCTTTTGTCTTTCTAATGTTTGAAGCTGAATAAACAGCCGACGATTTAAATCTTTCATATAAATCACGCCAAAAGCTGTCGCAAGTAAAATCAAAATGAGAAACAAAATAATCGTTCCTCTTTTGGAGATAGATACCGCACTCGCTTTTGTCTCATATTTCAGCGCTTGTGATTCAATGGCACGTGTTACTGTGTTCATGATATTTTCTCCGCTATTCTTAAGCGGGCGCTACGCGCCCGCGGGTTTGATTCTACTTCAGCATAGTTTGGTCTAATCAGGGATCCGATTTTTCTCAAACGATGCCGTCGTTCTTCGTCTTTAATTGGAATGTCGCGCGGAATATCAGCTCCGCGTACTTCTTTAGAAATAAATTGTTTTACAATCCGATCTTCTAACGAATGGAAACTAATCACACATAATCGTCCACCTTTTGCCATCACCCCTAAACTTTGCGGTAATACTTCACGCAAATCTTCCAATTCATGATTGATGAATATCCGGATGGCTTGAAAGGTTCGTGTCGCAGGATGTTTTTTAACTTCACGAGTCGGACAAGCTTTTTTAACGACCTCAGCCAATTGCAACGTTCGCGAAATGGGTTTTTCTTCACGCGCTTTTACAATTTCTCGCGCGATGCGTCTGGCAAAACGTTCTTCACCCAATTCAAATATTACCCGGGAAATTTCAGCTTCGCTCGCTTGGTTAATCCAAGTCGTGGCATCCATTGTTTGTTGCAAATCCATTCGCATATCTAACGGTCCATCTTTCCTAAAACTAAAACCTCGTTTTGCTTCGTCTAACTGTGGCGATGACACGCCTAAATCCAACAACACCCCATTCACTTTTCCTAAATAACCACGGCTCTGCACGACTTTTTCCAACTGAGCAAACGAACAATGTACCATGCAGAACCGTGGATCACGGAAGGGCTCTGTTTCTCCGATGATTATTGCTTCGGGATCTTTATCCAGAGCAATTAGCCGACCATCGGGCCCCAGATGCTGCAATATTCCTCTACTATGTCCCCCTCTGCCAAATGTTCCGTCTATGTAAATCCCATCGGGCTTTATCGCTAAGCCGTCCAACACGGCTTCTAACAAAACAGGACGATGCATGCCTTTCCTTCATCACAGTGACAGGGTTTTTAAATCCGGTGGCAGATCATCGTCATTTTGCAGCTCATCTGCCAACCACCCATCACGGGCACTGTCCCATTGCGATTCACCCCATATTTCAAACTTTTTGCCCTGGCCCACGAGCATTACATTCTGCCCAAGGCCTGCGTACTCCCGCAACACAGACGGGATCAAAATTCGTCCATTTCGGTCCATTTCGAGCTCGGTTGCATGTCCAATTAATAACCGTTGAACACGCCGACTGGCTGGATGATAACTCGGTAAATTCTCTAGTTTTTGTTCTATTTGTTCCCAATTCGGATAGGGATAAAGTAATAAACAACGCTCTTCAGTATCGATAGTGGTGACCAGTAAACTCTTCGCTTCTTTTTCAATCACATCACGATACCGGGCAGGAATGGCAATTCGTCCCTTATCATCCACCGCTACGGCATTTAAGCCCCGAAACATCAAAATTCTCCCACATTTGCCCACATTATACCACTTTTTTACAAAACTTACCTACTTTGTCATATTTTTGCAACATTAAGTTACAAAGAGATCAAAAAATAAACAAACGAACAGGCCACATGAATAGATGCGGCTAACAGAAATAACACTCTTGAAAATTGATTAACGATAGACCTTTGCCGATTTACGAAAAAAAATAAATACTCCGCGGTAAGCCGCGGGGAAAAAATTTTTATGGTCTAATAAACGGAACCAACCACCGTGGCGGCGACTGTACCCACGCGTGTGGAAACAAACTTGAGGAATAATAAAAACCTTTTGCTACCGTTTGTTTCATTTTACCGAGCAGTCCTGCTTTTGGATGTTGGCGAGTGATGGGATAATGTTGCGGCACTTCTTTTTTTAATAATTCTCGCCACGCTTCCGGTACTTGCGACATAATTTCCTCACGCGTGAAGTAGTCTTGCTCAACTTGCCCATAAATATCTTTACCCAGCAGGTTAATAAAATTGAAATGGATGTGTGCACGACGATGCTTTTCTCTTCCAGCGCAAGTCCCGCGATGCAAAATCGAAGAATGGAACATCAAAATATCACCTGCTTTCACTGGAACGCGATGCTCGTCGTTTTGGTGATTGCAAATGTCGCTGTTTCCCGTTCCTTGATCCAGCCGCTTATTTCCTTTTTTGTGGCTCCCCGGGATCACATAAAACCCACTTTCATTGAATAGCGGAATCGTTAATTTTACGGAGTAGAGCTCACCATCCGTTCTCGCGTCTCGATGCCAACTGCTCCAAGCGCTGTATTTGCGCGTGGTGTGTACCCGGCAAAATGCTAAATAAAGATCATCGGTCTGCAAAGCCTGTTGAGCAAACTGAATTAACGGCGCATTCACAATTTGTTTGAGAATTTCAGGCTCGAATAATTCGGGCGAAAGTACGTGCTCAATCTTTTCAATAAATCGATCCGATAAACGATGATCGGATCGACAGTAGGGATAATCCTTATCCAAACACTTTTGCACAATTCGATCCGCTGCATCACGCGCCGCTTGCAAATCCGCGTAAGGAATATTTCTTTCGACCACTAAAAAACCCTGCTCATTTAAAGTATCCAATTGGTTTTGTGACAATGCCGTTTGCATTTCCTTTCTCCTAATCTCTGAAATTACCAAATGTAATCGGAAGACCCACTTCTTGTTTCTTTAGCATGGCGATAACCTCTTGCAAATCGTCTCGCTTTTTTCCCGTAACACGGATGCTGTCGCTTTGAATAGCGGCTTGCACTTTCATTTTTTGATCTTTGATCAGCTTAATGATTTTTTTCGCGATATCTTGGCTGATCCCCTCTTGCAAAGTCACGACCTGTTGCGCACTGTTAAACTGTATCACAGGCTCACCCATTTTCATGTGTCTCACATCGAGATTCCGCTTCGCGAATTTCTGGTTCAGCATATCAAGCATTTGCTTTAACTGAAAATCATTCTGCGCTTGCAGCGTGATCTTGTCACCTTCGTGCTTGAAAATAGAACCGGATCCCTTGAAGTCGAAACGGGTCGTTACTTCGCGATTGGCCTGATCGACCGCATTGGTCACTTCATGCTTATCGAGCTCACAGACGATATCGAATGATGGCATCGAACCCCCTTTTTCTTGAATAGTCCTCGACCAGGTATTTCCACACCCGGGTCAGAATGGTACCACCAAGATGGGCGTGAGAAAACCAGGACTTTTCCTTAAGAGAGCATTAAATAGAGCGATTTCGTGCCGGTTTGCTTACTGTTTCTAGCCTTTTCTGGTAGGATTTGTTTAATGATTTCATATTTATAACCAATAAGGGGTAGTCCCATGAGAAGAGGAAATGTCGTTCAATTTACGGATCTAGCACAGCCATTGAATGAGGCAGCAAGCCTTGTAGAAATGAAACAGGCTGAAGATCTATTAAACAAGCTTCGGCAGCAAGTGTTCAACGTCGGCGCCGAAGTCGAAGCGCGAAATCAAGAAGTGCGTGACGCTTCAGCAGCGCTTACCGGCATGGAAAATGCCGTAAGATTATTGGCACTTGAAGTGAAAAATCAAGAATTGCTCGCACAAATTGCTGTAAAAAATACAGCAAAAGTCGCTCTACAAGTCGGTATGTTTGCTCCACAAAACCGTGCCACAACAGAAACAGAAGAGAATTTCTCCTCTTCAAACTCAACAGCACCTGCGACTTAACAATACTCCTCCGTGAAATTGGCGCAATAGAAAATCCCCGAGTAAAAACTCGGGGATTTTCATTTGATGAGTAGGGCCTGTTTACCATTCGCTAGGCTGCGGTGGGATTCGTTGATTTTTGAGCACCGCAGCGCAGTTTACATTGAAGTAAATGAGCAGCGGAGCGCAGAAAATCAACGAATAACGCCCAGCCTAGCGAATGGTAAACAGGCCCTAGGGTTAACCCCAATTTAAAATAATCTTACCGGCCTGCCCTGAACGAGCCGTTGAAAACGCTTTTTCAAAATCCGTTGCGGAAAATTCATGCGTAATCACTGGCGAGATAGTTAATCCACTTTGTAACATCCCGATCATCTTATACCAGGTTTCAAAAATACGCCGACCGTAAATCCCTTTAATCGTGAGTGCTTTAAAAACCACGTGATGCCAATCAATTGCAAAATCCGTCGCCGGCACGCCCAAAAAAGAAATGGAGGCGCCGTAATTCATGACTTCCAACATACGTCGAAATGCATCTGGCTGTCCGGACATTTCTAAACCCACATCAAACCCTTCTCGCATTTTTAATTGCTTCATCACGTCAACCAAGGCAGTTTTCGTTGGATCCACTGCAACGCTAGCCCCCATTTTCTCTGCCAACGCCAAACGAAATGGATTGATATCGGTAATCACCACGTGCCGCGCTCCGGCGCGACGCACAACGGGTATGGACATCAAGCCAACCGGTCCTGCACCGGTAATCAACACATCTTCTCCCACTAAATCGTGTTCTAAAGACGCGTGCACCGCATTACCCAACGGATCCAACACAGAAGCGATGCGATCCTCCACGTCATCGGGAATTTTATACGCGTTACTCGCCGGAATACTTAAATATTCCGCGAACGCGCCCGGTCGATGCACACCCAAACCCAAACAGTGGCGACACAAATACCGATTTCCAGCAAGACAATTTCGACACGAACCGCACGTCATGTGCCCCTCACCCGAAACACGATCACCTAAATTAAAATCGTGAACATCTTCACCCACTTCAACAACTTCACCCATAAATTCATGGCCAATATGCATCGGGACTCGAATGGTCTTTTGAGCCCATTCATCCCAATTATAAATATGCAAATCCGTGCCACAAATCGCGGTCTTGCGTATTTTTATCAGCACATCACCGCGCGACACCTTCGGCATATCAACTGCTTGCAACCACAACCCAGGCGCCGCTTTTAATTTACAAAGTGCTTTCATATCGCCCCTAATGCCTTACCCACTTTTCCGAAAGCTTGAATGGCACGATCCAATTGCTCTTTGGTGTGGATCGCGGACATTTGCGCTCGAATTCTGGCTTTATCCATGGGAACCACGGGATAAGAAAATCCGATGACATAGATGCCTTCTCGAAGCAAAGCGTCTGCCATCGTCGACGCTAATTTCGCGTCGCCGAGCATGACAGGAATAATCGGGTGTTGTCCCGGCACCAAGCTAAAACCTAATTTTTCCATGCCGGCACGAAAATGCTGACTGTTCTCTTGCAAACGTTGCCGCAATTGCCGACCTTCTTTTTCCAACAAATCGAGCACTTTTAATGTCGCACCCACAATCATTGGTGCCAATGCGTTTGAAAATAAATAAGGACGAGAACGATTGCGCAACCATTCGATTATTTCTTTTCGGCCAGACGTATATCCGCCCGAAGCTCCACCCAACGCTTTTCCAAGCGTGCCCGTAATAATATCAATTCGATCAGCCACACCACAAAATTCCGGTGTCCCGCGACCATTTTCACCGATAAAACCAACCGCGTGCGAATCGTCAACCATCACCAGGGCGTTATATTTATCGGCTAAGTTACAAACCCCTTTTAAGTTCGCAATAATGCCATCCATGGAAAACACACCATCGGTGGCAATTAATTTATACCTCGAATCTGCCGCCTCGGCTTCTTGTAGCTTCGCTTCCAAATCCTTCATATCGTTATTTTTGTAACGATAGCGTTTTGCTTTGCATAGTCGAACACCATCGATAATGCTCGCGTGATTTAATTCATCACTAATAATCGCATCTTCTTCACCCAGTAAAGTCTCAAACAACCCACCGTTTGCGTCAAAACAAGAGGAATATAAAATAGTATCTTCTGTCTGTAAAAAATAACTGATTCGTTTCTCGAGTTCTTTATGAATGTCTTGCGTGCCGCAGATAAATCGCACTGATGCCATACCCAAACCATGCGTTTCTGCTGTTTTTTGCGCCGCTTTAATCAGCTCGGGACGATCCGCCAATCCCAAGTAATTATTCGCGCAAAAATTTAAAACGTGATGACCGTGATTAACGACAATGTCTGCGCTTTGTGGTGATGTGATTATGCGTTCAGCTTTATAAAGTCCTTTCTCTTTTAGACCGTCAATATCACCACGAAGTTGATCGAGAAAAGCTTGCATACCCCATACCTCTTCACTTAGATAATAAAGAAGAGCCAGCCGATAAGCCGGGTTCTGTCGTGAACAGTCATCTATCTGGGGTGCTTGTCACCAAACACCTCAAGCAGCCTACCCGAATCCAGCGTGGGCCACGCCTAAAAGGATTCCTATTTGGCCTTGCTCCGAGTGGGGTTTACCATCGCCATTGATGTTGCCACCAACGCGGTGCGCTCTTACCGCACCATTTCAACCTTACCCTACGAATAGGGCGGTATACTTTCTGTTGCACTTTCCGTAGACTCGCGCCTCCCAGGGGTTACCTGGCACTCTGCCCGATGGAGCCCGGACTTTCCTCCCGGCTCGCGCCGAGCGACTGTTTAACTGGCTCAGAACGGCGATTATACCTGGTGCGGGTAATCTTGTGAATTTGAAGTCTCTTCTAATGCAAGATGAGTCTGAAATAGGGTCAATACCGTTCATACTAGGGGTATGATATCCGGGCTAAGCAGAAGCGCTAGCAAAATGGTTCACCAAAATGATACGCGATCCTTAATGTAAAGTTAAATAACGGTATTTTTAAATGGCAATCGCTCTTTTTGCTGTTCATCCACGATGAGCTTGTTAAAATCCAAGTAGGTTGGGTTGAGCGCCAGCGAAGCCCAACGAATTATTACCCCTCACCCACAGGAGCAAAGATAT
>CAYGED010000009.1:1745-15616 GCA_964348555.1 uncultured Coxiellaceae bacterium | reverse complement strand
ATCTAATAGCATGTATTTTCCCTTTGTCTACAGAGTCGCCTATAAGCTTTGTATTTTAGCCTTTAAAACTCTAAAAAGTGTTGTATTTTGGCATTTTCATTGCTAAAACACAAAGAATCGGCGTTGTTGGGCATGATTATGTTTACTCGAAGTTTATAAAAACCGTTAACATTTAAAAAAAGCTTTTTTCTGTTTGGGCCTCGAGGTTCCGGCAAAACTCAGCGGTTGAAGAATAACTTGCCCAATGCCTTATATTTTGTTTTATATGGATCGAAAGGTTTTTTCGCTTTTGAAATTAAGAGAGCTGCCAAGATCCAGCTTTCGGATTTAAGAAGGTTAAAAGCTTTTAAAGTGGACTATCCTGAAGCAAAATGCTGTATCATTTATGGTGGCTCTGAACAAGAAAGTAAAGAGGGTATTACGTTAATACCCATGGAACATTGTTTGAAAAACTTACTTAACATTCTGTCTTGAGCAACCCATTTGCGTTCGAGGAACTCATGTCAATCGAGAAAATAGGCATTCATGCGATAGTCTCTGGGAAAGTGCAGGGCGTCTTTTTTCGCAATACCACTCAAAAAAAAGCCCAGGAATTAGGCCTAACTGGCTGGATTAAAAATCTCCCAAACGGCGACGTTGAATTAGTCGCTTGTGGCGAACGAGATCCGATCATGTTGTTAACAGAATGGTTATGGCAAGGTCCTGAAACAGCAGAAGTCAGCAACGTCACTTGGAATGAAATCGATTTCGAAAAACATCAATCGTTTTTCATCAAATGATGTGCAAAGTCGAGAAGGCTCTCAAAAATCGGCATTTCTTTTATTTTTTCTCCAAAGGCAACGGTGTATTCTCCATTACCGGTTTTCACTAAAGCGGCTTTACATCGCGCGCGCTCAGCAGCTTCTATGTCCCGCAAACTATCACCGATCACAATCGCCTCTTTAAATTGATCCGGAAAATCTTTTTTGATGGCTAATAATAATCCGGGTTCTGGTTTTCGACATCGACAGTGCTCTTCGGGCGTATGGGGGCAAAAATAAATGCCATCCAATCGCCCTCCTGCTTTTTCAATTTCAGTTATCATTTTTTGATGAATATTTTCCAGTGTCTCTAATGAATAATACCCTCGATGAACGCCCGACTGATTCGTGGCAACGACAATGGTGTGTCCTTTTTGATGCATGAGCGCAATCGCCTCAAGACTACCCGGGATGGCAATCCACTCGTCAGGACTTTTTACATATTCCTTCGAGTCGTAATTAATGACACCGTCTCGATCTAAAATAACCAGCATTTTTCCTCGTTAAGCAACTATAACACTTTTTACGATTAATCCTTTTTTGTGTGCATTGATGAAATCTTCAGCAGATTGTGCTCTCCCGCCCGGCAGCTGAACGCGTAATAACCGCAGCGCATTTTCGCCAGCGGCGACCACCAGCCCTTTTTTTTCAAGGCGGATCAATGTGCCCGGCTTTTCTGCATGCTTTTCTTCAAGCAGTGCAGCTTCCCAAATCCGCAATCGTTCGCCATTAAAATGAGTGAAGGCGACTGGCACGGGATTGAAAGCGCGAATTTTCCGATGGATTTCGTCGGCTGACAAAGCCCAATCGATTAAAGCGTCTTTCTTTTCAATTTTAGATGTGTGCGTCGCCTGTGTGTCGTCTTGTTTAATTCCGCTAGAAATCGCTTTTTCAATTTGATTAATGGTTTGCAGCAATAAATCAGCTCCGTGTTTTGCCAGTTTCTCCTGTAACACACGCGCATTATCGTCCGGTAAAATTTTGCATTTCCAAGTTGCCAAAATAGGCCCTGTATCCATCTTGGCTTCCATCTGCATGATGGTCACACCGGTTTCGCGATCGCCCGCTAAGATAGCGCTTTGAATGGGTGAGGCACCCCGCCATCGTGGAAGAAGTGACGGATGAACATTAACACACCCGAATCGTGGCAGCGCCAAAATAGTTGAAGGAACCAGCATCCCATAGACAACCACCACTAAAATATCCGGTTTCAAGTCGGACAATCGCCGAAATTCATTTTCATCACGCAAATGTTCAGGCTGAAACACAGGGATTTGATGCGCGATTGCCATCTGTTTAACGGGGCTGCCCATCACTTCCCGACCACGACCAGCGGGTCGATCGGGCTGTGTGTACACGGCTACCACTGAATGCGACGATTCAAGCAATCGCTGCAAACTCGCTGTGGCAAATTGCGGCGTACCCGCAAATACAATTCGATAAGTCATTAAAACCCTGCTAAACAAAGTCCCGTATTGTCATGAAAATCACTCACGCTAAGATGGGCTCATGCAACACCATCTTATCACACCCTATGATGTCCATTATCCCGAACAACTCCGGCAAATCAAATACCCACCCAATACACTCTATATAAAAGGTCATCCTGAATTACTTTCTCGTCCGCAAATTGCAATTGTTGGTAGCAGAAATCCAACCGCCATCGGGCGAGAAATTGCTTACACGTTTGCACACGCGTTAAGCCAATCGGGTTTTTGCATCACCAGTGGCCTGGCTATTGGAATCGACGGCGAGGCACACCGAGGTGCTCTGGATGCTAATGGCGAAACCATTGCTGTCCTCGGCAGTGGACTGAATCGCATTTATCCCGCCCAACACCGATCCCTCGCGAAAGAACTGGAGTCCAAAGGACTGCTCATCTCCGAATTCCTGCCAGACGCTCCCCCGTTGCGGCAGCACTTCCCGCAACGAAACCGATTAATCAGTGGGCTCTCCTTGGGGATTTTAATCGTCGAAGCCACGATGCAAAGCGGCTCGCTGATCACAGCCAGCTTCGCCCTTCAGCAAAACCGAGAGGTTTTCGCCATCCCCGGCTCTATCCATAACCCACTCTCAAAAGGCTGTCATTTCCTGATTCGCCAGGGTGCTATCTTGGTCGAAACCCCTGAAGACATCTGCCAGGAATTCCAGCACCTCCCGCTCAGTTTGTCTCTCCCGTCCCTCCCACACAAAAAAACCAAATCTATCAAAGCACTTGAAGCTGATGAATGGAAACTGGTAGAGTGTATCGATTTTCACATGACTACTTTGGAACAAATTATGACTCGAAGTGGGCTTGAGCCAAGCGTTTTACCAGCCAAGTTGTTAAATCTGGAATTACGTGGTTATATTAAAGGCATGCCAGGTGGTTACATACGGGTAGGACAATGAAAGAAGAAAGCGTACTGAACGTACTCATGTATTTATTCAAAAATCATATGCAAGACAGTTGGGAAATCGATTTGGGCGAGTCAGCCCTGCTTTCCGATCTTGAAGAAGCAGGCTTTCGCCGAAAGGTGATCAACCAAGCCTTTGCGTGGTTAAATAATTTATCCAAAGGCTCCCGCGAACAACTGCTTTCCCCACAACAAAACTCCATCCGCGTATTCAGTGATTTCGAATGCGAGCTCTTTGATTTTGAATCCAGACGTTTTCTCATTGCGCTCGAAGAGCAAGGCATCCTGAACCCACACACGCGTGAAATCGTCATCAACCAAGCCATGGAATTAGAATACGAAGGAATCGACATCAATTTAATCAAGTGGGTCACCTTAATGGTTTTATTCAATCAGCCCGATGAAAAACATGCTTTAGCCTGTATGGAGTTGCTCGTCCTAGACAATACGACAGGTGGTGTACATTAACACATGAAAAAATATTTAGTTATCGTCGAATCACCGGCGAAAGCAAAAACAATCGAAAAATATCTTGGCCGATCGTCCAAAGTAATGGCTTCCTATGGTCATGTTCGCGACCTGATCCCTAAAGAAGGTGCGGTTGATCCCGCCGATCATTTTAAAATGTACTATCAATTAATCGAGCGCAACATTCGCCACGTCGATGCCATCACCAAAGCCGTCAAATCCTTTGATACTCTCTATATCGCAACCGACCCGGATCGCGAAGGTGAAGCCATTGCTTGGCACATCAAACAAATTTTAGAATCCAAAAAATTACTCAAAGGTAAAGAATTCGCACGAATTGTCTTTCACCAAATCACGAAAAATGCCGTGCAAAACGCGGTGAAAAATCCTCGTGACATTTCCATGGATTTGGTCAATGCACAACAAGCCCGTCGAGCGTTGGATTATCTCGTTGGATTTAATTTATCGCCTTTGCTCTGGCGAAAAATAAGACCGGGATTATCCGCCGGTCGTGTTCAAAGCCCAGCGCTACGCTTGATCGTTGAGCGTGAAATTGAAATTGAAAATTTCAAAAACCAGGAATATTGGACCGTCCACGCCAATTTAACCGCCCACGAACAAGACTTCCAAGCACGACTGATTGAATACGACGGCGAAAAAATCGAACAATTCTCGATAGTCGACAACAATCGTTCTCAGGACGTTTGCGAAACGATTAAAAAATCTGCCAAAGGCCATCTTAACGTTATGACCGTTACCAAAAAGGAACGGAAACGTAATCCCACTGCGCCATTCATCACGTCCACGCTGCAACAAGAGGCTGCGCGCAAAATCGGCTTTTCCACATCAAAAACGATGCAAATTGCTCAACAACTCTATGAAGGTGTTGATATTGGCGAAGAAGGTCCAACCGGATTGATTACTTATATGCGTACTGACTCCGTCACGCTCGCGCCTGAAGCGCTCACTGAAATCCGCGACTGCATCGTCGAACGATACGGAAAGGAAAATCTTCCCGATGAACCACGTATTTATAAAACCAAATCGAAAAATGCGCAGGAAGCTCATGAAGCTATTCGCCCAACATTCGCTTTGCGCGCTCCCGATGACATTAAAAAATATTTATCCACGGATCAATTTAAATTGTATTCACTCATTTGGAAACGAACGATCGCCAGTCAAATGATTGAAGCAACCATCCATACCGTCGCCATTGACTTTGTACCACCCGATAAAAAATGCATTTTTCGAGCCAATGGATCCACCATTGTTAACCCTGGATTTATCACCGTTTACCAAGAAGACTTCGACGAAAAGAAAAAAGACGATGAAGAGGAAGAAGGGAAAATCTTACCGCCCTTTGAAGAGGGCGAGAACGTCGATGTTAAGGATGTCATTGGCGAACAACATTTTACGGAACCGCCGCCTCGTTTTAGTGAAGCCAGCCTCGTCAAAGCACTCGAAGAATACGACATCGGACGACCTTCAACTTACGCCAGCATCATCGCCACACTCAAAAACAGAAAATACGTGGATGTCGATAACAAACGTTTTACTGCCACCGATGTCGGCCGTGTCGTCAGTCGATTTTTAACGACGTATTTTACAAAGTACGTGGACTATCATTTTACGGCAAAACTTGAAGATGAGCTTGATGATATCGCTCGAGGTGAAAAAGAATGGGTGCCGGTTCTGGAAGCTTTTTGGGAACCCTTCAAAAGTCTTGTCAACGTAACCGAAAAAACCGTTAAACGTAGCGACGTCACTCAGGAAAAAATCGATGAAAAATGTCCGAAGTGTGATTCGCCGCTATCCATCCGACTGGGTAAACGCGGACGATTCATTGGTTGTACGGCGTATCCCAATTGTGACTACACCCGCAACGTGAATGAAGACAGCTCGGCACCGCAAACGGTTGAAGGCCGAAAATGTCCGGATTGCGATCATGATCTCGTCATAAAAATGGGTCGTTATGGAAAATTCATCGGTTGTGGCAATTACCCGAATTGCAAACACATGGAGCCATTAGAAAAACCAAAAGATATGGGCGTTCAATGCCCAAAATGCAAAAAAGGAAATATCTTGCAACGCAAATCACGTCGAGGAAAAATATTTTATTCCTGCGAACGGTATCCCGATTGTGAATATGCACTTTGGAATGAACCTGTCACTGAAGCTTGTCCGAAATGTCGCTGGCCCATTCTAACCATTAAAACCACGAAGAAACGCGGAACAGAAAAACTCTGCCCGCAACAAAATTGTAATTACTCAATACCGTTCGAACGAGAGGGTGAGGAATCATGACAAAACATTTTGTTGCCATACTCATGGGATCGGAAAGTGACTTATCAACCATGGAAGTTACTTTTAGACAATTAAAAGCATTAAAAGTGGAATTTGAAGCCAATATCTTATCCGCCCACCGAACGCCAGAAGACACGGTTGCTTATGTGAAAGACGCTGAAAAACGCGGCTGTCATGTTTTCATCGCTGCTGCGGGCTTATCCGCACACCTCGCGGGCACCATTGCAGCCCACACCGTAAAACCCGTGATTGGCGTACCCATGGCAGCTGAAAGTTTAAATGGCCTCGATGCATTACTCTCCACTGCCCAAATGCCAGGCGGTATTCCCGTCGCTTGTGTTACCATCGGTAGCGCCGGCGCGAAAAATGCAGCTATTCTTGCTGCCGAAATACTCGCGTTACACGACGCGGATTTACACAAACGATTAGTAGCGGAACGAAATCAAAAATACGAATCACTTAAAAAAGCAAACCAAGCACTTCAAGACAAACTTCGATGAAATTCACGGATGAAAATATCGCGCTATCCATAAAAAAAGCGGTCAACGCTTTACAACAAGGAGGCGTGATTGCTTATCCCACCGAAGCGGTCTACGGTTTAGGTTGCGATCCTTTCAATCACGACGCTGTCGCTAGAATACTCACCATCAAAAACCGTTCCATAAAAAAAGGATTTATTCTCATCGCTTCCGAATGGATGCAAGTTCAGCGTTTTGTTGAAACCATCGACCCCAAAGCGCTTGCCCGAGTTTTTGCGACCTGGCCTGGACCCATTACTTGGGTGTTTCCAGCCAATCATCACGCACCCGCCTGGGTGACTGGCGAACACAAAACGGTCGCTGTTCGCGTCACCAATCACCCCATTGCGAACGCTTTATGCCAACGTTACGGACGCCCTATTATTTCAACGAGTGCGAACATTGAAGGCGCTCCACCCATTCGCAATAAACACGCGCTTGAAATGTTATTGGGCAATAAAATCGACGTCATTGTTTTAGGCAATGTTGGCGAATCTCATCACCCCTCACAAATCCGCGATGCCATCACGGGTGAAACGATTCGGCTGGGGTAACTCTATAACCTAGAAAACTCAGCTTATTTTAAATATGTTTTCATTTTTTCAACTTCCGAATGAAAAAAATCCTTGCTCCAAATATTTAAAGATTCTCGCTCCCCCATTTTAATAAATGGCGCAATATCTTCAGCTGCTTTTTTCCAATTAATTCCTTCAATTTTTACACCTAACGCTTTTGCGAGCCAGCCAATATTCACTTGGATACTTCTATCTTTCCATGGCCCATTTTGTTTTAATGCGTTTTTTAGCAATTGAAAATTACAAGTTGTTTTTCGCGATACATACCAAATGAAGTCGTACCAATCACGTCCTTTAATATAGTTTCGACAGAGTAACGCGTGTAGTTTTCCGGAAAATGAACTTGACAAATCCTTGGTCCTAACACCAAAGGGATAGGGAAAATCAAGGTATTTGATTTCTGTTTTCGAACCTCTTGGTGGATTGGTATCTATTTCTAGTTTAATCGTTATTTTCTTTGAAATATCCGGCTGTGTAAGCTCAAAAATTTTTCCAATCGAATCATCTTTTAAAAAAGCTTTTTTCACAGCATTGTCAGCCTTTGATCGATCCTTAATTTGAAATTCATATCCAAAAGCGCTCAATTCTTTCGACAAATTTTCTAAATACCGTGTTAAAGAAAATTTTCTATCTGGTTTAATTAAAGCAAAATCTAAATCTTCTGAAAATCTCTGTAATCCGTAAAATATTCTTAACGCCGTTCCACCATGAAATTCGGATACCGAAAAAAAATCTTGTCGACTCAAGCCCATCAAAATTACTTCTTGCGAAATCTCTTTTAACGCTTGTGTTTCTTCGAGGGGCGTCTCATATCGATAACTCAATAATCGCTGTTTTATAATGTCAATGCTCATCAATAAACTCCTTTGGGACATTCCGGATAAATTTATCAATTCGCCTGCTGTGATAAAAACATTTAAACTGATCTAACTTTTCTCTGCTGATGACTGGCAAATCTTCCCATTCAACTCTAAGGCTATCATGAAAAAGAGATAAGTTATCCCAGTCTTTTTTGTAACAGTAAATATAATCTAAAATGGCTTTCCAAGGAGAAGCCATAAAAAATCGATATCGACCTTCTTGAACAAGGGTTACACCAATAAAAAAATTTTCTGTTGGCAATCGAGAGTACCTGAATTCACCCAATGGGGTTTTAAACAGATGATTTCGTTTAAGGCTAACGGAAGTAATGGAATAGACAGCCTCGGGAATAAGATGATGATAGGACAAAGCCGATTCGAGACTGATGTAAGAAGGTCCATAAATAAATTGCGCCAATTCAAATGAGTGAGGACGCATAAACGCTAACTCTTCATTGAGGTAATAAAGTCCGCGTTTAACTCGCACGAGAAGACCTTTTTTGACCGCTCGCTTTAACCGCGCATAACGACTATGGGGCGTTCCACCCAATAAATGCGCCAGCTGATCCTCCGTTAAATAGACAGAAGGATGTCGCCTTAAGGTGGTTTCTAATAAAGTACTCATCACCTCAATTTTAGCACAATACTGTCATAAAATGACAGTTATTAACTAAAATTTGTTGATTAGCTTATGTTTTTGCACAAATCTGTCACTTTATGACAGTTCTATACCTATTTAATCTGAGTTTTAGATCAGAAAACCCCTCATTCATTCCCTTAGGCTAAAACTTTGGGGGGTTATCCTGGAAAGTTGATTCAGGGAATGAATAATCTACCCCATCCCTTCTATCCGTCTGGGATGCTAAATTCAATTAAAAAGCGGTATTTTTGAATGGCTCTAACCCTACAAAGATTGTAAATAGGTCATAAATATTTCATAATACTCCCCTAAGGTTTGAGGAGCGATTAGCTTCTAAAGAATGGACTCCATCCGTTAGCAGGCCAGTCCAGTTTGACAAGCTGGACCGGGCACGGAAACAAAACATTTTTAATCAATAGATTGGGGGTTCCATGAAATTACGTTGGTTAGGGTTGCTTGCACCTGTCTTTTTCCTTCCATGGGTTTATGCCGGTGGTCCAGCGCTAAAAGCCACACCTCAGGCGGCCGTGAGCTCGTTCAATCAAATCGATGTCGAGGGTTATCTTGACCTTATTATTAAGCGAGCCCCAAAGAACCACGTTTTCGTCGCCAGTCACTCAGCACACATCAGCACCTATATTAAGGGCCATACCCTAATGATCCGAGCCCCATGGATCCATTCCCCCATCGAGGCTCATCGACCGGTTGTCATGGTCAGCCTTCCCCGCTTATCCCAGTTACTAGTGAATGGCCCAGCGAATGTTTCCAGCCAAGGTTTACGGGCGAAGGATTTGCGTATTGAGGCCAGCGGCACGAGTCACATACGCTTATCGGGGATGATCAATTTGGCTCAAGTCGACCAGAGCGGTCAAAGCCATGTGAGCGTTTATTGGGTGGATGGAAACACCATTACTATACACAGTCGCGACCATGCTAACACGTTCATCGCAGGCACAGCCAAAATGCTTTATGCCCGTCTTTGTAATCACGCGAGTTTGAATGCACAATATTTACGTTCCAACGACGTGCAGGCTCAAACCATCGATGATGCGGTAGCCTCGGTGATGCCCATCAGTACCTTACGTGCTTTTGCGTCGAACACGGCGAATATTTATTATTATGCTTACCCAAAACATTTAACGAGGGCTACTTCGGATTCAGGGAATGTGTTGCAAATGGCATGGCGTCCTTAGGAACACGCCCTAAGCGCACTTGATGAAATTGAAAGTTCGTTTAAGAAAGGATAGGCATGAAACGGATTGTTATTTTTTTCGTTTGTTTTTTTTCAATGTCGTTCGCTTTTGCAGAGGCAAATCTTCCGCGTGCGGTTGGTCAGATGATGATGGTGGGTTTCGTTGGAACATCGGTTAATGCGAAGTCACCCATCGTCGAGGTCATCAAGAAATATCATGTCGGTGGTATTATTTTGTTTGATCATCTGGAAAAGAAGAAAGGAAAACATTGGATTCCACGGAACGTCAATAACCCCGAGCAAGTAAAAAAATTAATTTCACAGCTGCAAAAGTTTGCGAAACAATACCAGGATTATCCACTGTTGATCGCCATCAACCAAGAAGGCGGAGACATTAATGCGTTAACGCGTGAAAAAGGGTTTGATTTGGATGGCAACTGGAGTCAAGCCGAACTGGGGAAAAGTGGAGATCAATCACTGATTTATCAACAAGCTTTATTTCGGGGAAAGTTACTTCAATATTTGGGGGTTAATGTAGATTTGGCTCCGGTGGCCGATTTAAATATCAACCCGAAAAACCCAGGCATTGGTTTGTTGGAAAGAAGTTTTGGTCACGATGCTGGTAACGTCGCTGTGGATTTGGCGACCACAATTTCTGCGTATCACGCAGCAAAAATCCATTGTACGTTAAAACATTTTCCGGGCTTTGGTAGCGCAAGTCAAAATACCGATTACGCGGTTGCCAATGTGAGCGCTTCTTGGCGGGAAACTGAATTAATTCCATATCATCGTTTGATACAAGAAAACAAGGCATGTTCTTTCATCATGAGCACACACGCGATTAATCGACAGTTGGACGCAAGCGGTGTTCCCATGACGTTTTCGCGGAAAGTGATTTCAAATTTGTTGCGTGATCAGCTGCATTTTCAGGGTGTTGTGATCACGGACGATATGGATGCTAAAGCCGTGCGGCAATTGTTTAAGCCTGAAAAGGCAATTCGCTTAGCCGTGTTAGCTGGAAATGATATGATTTTGTATGGAGGAACGTTTGGTCATGACCCAATACAAGATGCAAATGTGCTTTACCATACTTTGCTAACATTAGCGACTTCAGACGAATCCCTGCGGAAGCAAATTTTTCTCGCTTACACTCGAATTCAAAAAGTTAAATCGTCAATGAACGTGCAGGGATTCAAGCAAGTAGGCTGGGCTGAGCCACGAAGCCCAGCAAATTCGGTGAGTCAATCAATTTTCTCTACTCCGTAAATTTAGGTCCCCGCGACTCGGCCGTGATATTGATGCATTTTTCTTTAATTTAGATAGCCTCGCGCGAGGACAACGAAAAAACCCCCGGGTAAACCTGGAGTCTTCCTTTTCTTTCGAACGTGTCGAGTTAAATTTGATGGAGATTAAATGGTTTTGGTGCCGTCATTTCGATTGCATGCAAGGCATTAATGGCGTCGACATTGCCATAATAAGAAGCTTTTTTAAACCATTTCATCGCCTCGATCACGTTACGACTAACGCCAAGACCATAATAATATAAATAACCAAGCGAATACATGGCACTCACATTACCTTCTTTTGCCGCCGCGAAAAGTGACATGAAAGCTGAGCGATAATCGTGTCGATAAAATTGAGTGCGCCCTTGTTGATACAGTTTTTCTGCGGGCGGCGTGCATGCACTCAGTAAGTAAATACAGAGCCCCACTAACAGTGAATGAATAATTTTTTTCATTTATGGGTTCACCTGAGTTAAGATGCCAGAAATTTTTGGCACCGGTAGATTTAAACGTTCCAAATGACCGTGGTCGTTTAAGATCACTTGATCGCGGAGAATTTGTTGGACGACTGCATCGTTGTAAACGCCATCCCCTACTCGATAAATTTTATCCGGTAATCCTGGCCGTGAAATTATCGCGAGTGATTGATTGGCCTCGTTCGAGAAAGCGATGCCTTCGAGGGTAAGTTGCAAGGCAGTGAGCGGCAAATCCATGGATTCTGGGTTGTATTGTCCAAATACATGGTATTGGCTAATGGCCGGTGTGTTGAAAGCATGTGGCCTTGCCATGTTTATGTTTTGTGGAGCGAAAGATGGGCTGACAAAAAACAGTTGGAAACAAAGCCAAACTTGATGCAGGATGAGAAGGCCGAGGATGACCATCGCCAGCAGCGGCACGCGCACGTCTTGGCGGAGAGTCTCCCAGTTGATAGTAAGGCGAAGGCTCATGGGGGTTGATAGTAGCAGAGTCCTCTACTGAAATGCTATACTCCCCGTCTTAATTAAGGTTGATTCATGGTGACATTGAACGAACTGCCTCTTTATCATGAGGCAAAATACCTAACCAGTGCTGCAGAACTTGATCAGCTGCCGCCCGATGAAGGAGCAGAACTCGCTTTTATCGGTCGTTCAAATGCCGGAAAATCCAGCGCGTTGAATCTGATCACGGGAATTAAAGGCTTAGCGCGTATCAGTAAGACGCCAGGCCGCACACAAATGATTAATTTTTTCGCCTTAAACGAAAAATTCCGCCTCGTTGATTTACCCGGTTATGGTTATGCCAAAGTGCCTCGAACGATTCGCGAGCGCTGGGAGCAAATGGTCGAAGGTTATCTTCGCAAACGCCATTGTCTCAAAGGCCTTATTGTCATCATGGATGTGAGGCATCCGCTCAAGGAAATGGATCAAGCGGTTGTTCGTTGGGCCGTTAAGTGCAAATTACCGGTTCACATTCTCCTCACCAAAGTTGATAAAATTAGCGCTGCTGCAGCCCGCAAAAGTTTGAAAGACGTCCAAGCTGCTCTTGAAAAATACAACGAAAAAGTTTCAGTCGAACTCTTCTCCTCACTCAATCGAATTGGCTTGGATGAAGCTAAAACCAAGCTCAATACGCTATTCACAAAATAGAGTTACCCTTTAGAAAGAGAGTTTTCTCCCCTTTGGAAACCCCATCGTGTAAAGTCACTTGAAGTTGCGAACATTCGCAACTTCAAGTGTAATGGGTATAGTAAGGTAATGGGATTGTAATGGGGATTCAAACATGCCGCTTATTCCAAGAAATACCTATGCAAAGAATGAGGTGACGGCCTGGCCTATTCCCAATTATTGGGACGTCATTGCCATTTTTTTGGTTTTTGCGGTTATCACGCTGTTGGGTTTTGGCGCAAAAGCCATGGTGGGAAAATTTGAGCTGGGTTCGCCTCACGCCATTTCGCTTGACCCAAGCATGCTGCCTTATTATGCCTTGCGAACGGTGATTCGTATGTTCGTTGGGATGTTTTTTTCATTATTGTTTACGTTTACTTTCGGAACTTGGGCGGCGAAAAGTCGCCACGCAGAACGAATTATTATTCCGATGATTGATATTTTGCAGTCCGTTCCCGTTTTAGGATTTTTGACGATTACGGTCGTTGGTTTTATTGCATTGTTTCCGGGTAGTTTGCTGGGGCCGGAATGCGCTGCCATCTTTGCGATTTTCACGGCTCAGGTGTGGAACATGACGCTAAGCTTTTATCAAAGTCTGCGCACAGTTCCGGAAGATTGGCGAGAGGCATCATCGATGTTGCAATTATCCGCGTGGCAGCGATTTTGGAAATTGGAAGCGCTATTTGCCATGCCAGGTTTGTTGTGGAATGCCATGATGTCGATGTCGGGCAGTTGGGTATTTTTAGTGGCGGCAGAATCGATTTCTGTCGCCAATCAAGCAATCACCTTGCCTGGCATTGGGTCTTACATTGCCCTGGCGATTAAAAGTGCGGATAAAATGGCGATCTTGTACGTTATTGTAACGATGTTCATCGTGATTGCGCTTTACGACCAATTGCTATTTCGACCGCTTGTCGCTTGGGCTGAAAAATTCAAAACAGAATCGAACGCCAGTGAGGAAGATTCAGAATCTTGGTTGTTAACACTGTTTCAACGAACCCAATTTTTGGGTTACTTTGGCCATGTGTTTGGTGTTTTAGGAAACGCGTTAGTCAATTGGCGCTTGTTTCGAAAACGTCAGCGCAAGCGCATTGAACCCAGCGAGCGCGTTCGATTGGCCACTGTTATTTTATGGAATATGAGTGTTGTGGCGGCCGTTCTTTTTGCGCTGTTTGTGTTGGGTCGATTTATT
>CAYGED010000009.1:0-1735 GCA_964348555.1 uncultured Coxiellaceae bacterium | reverse complement strand
GCCAATACCGCGATACGGGCGACGCTGCTAACCTTTGGGATTTGCAACCGCGCTCAGGGTTAACATTTTAATTATCGTGAGTTCCATCATTTGGGTGCCCATAGGTGTTTGGGTTGGTCTGCATCCAAAAGCAACGCGGTTTGTTCAGCCGATTGCTCAGTTTCTAGCGGCGTTTCCGATGAACTTATTATTCCCAATTGCGGTGATGATTATTATCACGTATCAATTAAATGTGAATATTTGGACGTCTCCACTCATGATTTTTGGCACACAATGGTATATTGTATTTAATGTTATTGCTGGCACAAGCGCCTTGCCACGTAATTTACATTTTGCCGTGGAGACACTGAATGTGAAAGGGTGGTTGTGGTGGAAACGATTTATTTTGCCGGGGATTTTCCCTTATTACATTACGGGCGCGATTACGGCTGCGGGAGGTGCTTGGAACATGAGTATTATTGCGGAGTACGTCAGCTGGGGAAATACGCACTTGGTGGCAACGGGTTTGGGGGCTTATATCGCTCAAGTCTCGGCGCAAGGTGATTTTCCGCGTCTTGCCTTAGGCATCGCTGTCATGTCATTGTATGTGCTTGGCATTAATCGTGTGATGTGGCGGCCGTTGTATAATTTAGCAGAATCTCGTTATACGGTGGCACAGTCATGAGAAAGAACGGTCAACCCATTATTGCTGTTAATCGGATAAAAAAATCCTTTAAAAAGTTACGCACCCAAGAACTTTTGGTTCTTGATAATGTGAATTTCAATATTTATGAAGGAGAAATTATCGCGATTTTAGGAAAGTCCGGGTCGGGGAAGTCCACATTGTTGCGAATTATTGCCGGATTAATACGCGCTTCTTCAGGCGAGGTGCTTTATCACAATGAACCTATTTTGGCGCCGTTTCCGGGTTTGAGCATGGTGTTTCAGCATTTTGCCTTGCTGCCGTGGCTGACGGTTTTAGAAAACGTGGAGCTCGGTTTGGAGGCGCAAGGGGTGCCTCGCAAAGAGCGACGCTCGCGTGCACTGAAGGCCATTGATATTGTGGGGCTTGACGGGTTTGAATCGGCGTATCCGAAAGAATTATCAGGCGGGATGTCACAGCGTGTTGGCTTAGCGCGTGCTTTGGTGGTGGATCCTGAAGTGTTGTTGATGGACGAACCGTTTTCCGCGCTCGATGTGTTGACAGCCGAAAACTTGAGAGGTGATTTAGTTGATATTTGGCAGTCCGGTAAAACAAAAATTAAAAGCGTGTTGTTGGTCACGCACAATATCGAAGAAGCTGCCTTTTTAGCCGATCGAATTTTAGTATTTTCAATTAATCCAGGAACGGTGCGTGCTGAAATGAAAGTGCATCTTCCCCATCCGCGCAATGATCAAAACCCAGAATTTCGCCGTTTGGTGGATGATATTTATGGTCTCATGACGAAGCCAGAAGCAGAAGAAATTCAAGTGGCGATAAAACGAAAAATCATCGACAGCTATTATCGAATTCCGCAAGTGCCGATTTCAGAAATGATGGGATTTCTTGAAACCTTGTCTTCCAATGCGCGAAAGAAAGTGGATTTGCCTGAATTGGCTGAGGAGTTGCATTTTGAAATCGACGAATTGTTTCCGATTACGGAAGCGCTTGAGATTTTACATTTTGCCCGCGTATCAGAAGGTGATATTGAGTTGACTACCGAAGGGGAGCAGTTGGTACAGGCAGACATTCTCGATCGAAAAAAAATATTTGCAC
>CAYGED010000008.1:0-16173 GCA_964348555.1 uncultured Coxiellaceae bacterium | reverse complement strand
GATTATATTGGGGCACTCAATCAGCTAACCGAATTAAAAGAACCCATTGATCTTTTTTTCGATAACGTCATGGTGATGGTTGATGACAAAAAATTACGAAATAACCGATTATGTTTATTGACCCTGCTGCAAACGCTATTCACAAAAGTCGCGGACATTTCATTATTGTAGTCGAGTAGGTTGGGTTGAGCGTTAGCGAAGCCCAACAAATTCAACAAACTCAACAAATTCACTTAACACGAACAGCAAGAACATCACACTTGGAAGCATGAAGTACGGCATTCGCGGTCGATCCCAACAATAAACGCACTCCATGACGACCGTGACTACCGACGACCACTAAATCGATTCCAAGCTTTTCGGCTTCTTCCAAGATGATCATTTTTGCAGGGCCCACTTTGACAATTTGACGATTCGCTGAAATATTGAGGTGATTGCCAACATCCCTCATGCTCTCGTTCGCTTCTTTTATGAGCATTTCCTCAACGTCCACCCCAGCTGAAACGCCATAGGCAGCACCATAATTACTCAAGTGTTCAACCGCGTGAATGAGGTAAAGGGTTGCATTTTCCTGAGCGCTCAGCTCTTTGGCTTTCTCTAAAATGATTTCATCACATTCGGGGTTCAATTCGAGTGCGACTAAAATTTTGTGATAGAGGTTCATAACCGTGATCCTTTTTCTTCATCTTGCTTTGCAATTATATGGGCTTTTCAGGATATAACACAACCAGATGTTCTTATTTCTCTGAGCCTATCCGGTTGTCACCTATGTTACCCACTCTCTTTGTAAATTAGCCCCTCCCTTTGTAAAAGGGAGGTTGGGAGGGATTTTTATAAAAGCTATCACATAAAATCCCCCTTTTTCAAAGGGGGAAGAGAAGTGGAGTAAAGCTTGGGTAAAACTGTGGATAATCTGTTTACCAAAAGACGAATCATATTTTAGAGAAAAGTTACCCACAGGCCATACTCGGATATACTGGCGATTCCCCCATCCTGGCTCACAGGCAAAATTCATATAACTATCTATAAAATATAAATAAAAATGGTTTCTTCCAAATAAAGCGGGGGCACTACAACTACCACTAAAATTTTATATTTAATTTAATTAATAGTGTGTTGCATAACCTTTAATGTTGGATTTCTGTGTATAACTTCCCATGAGGTTTCACCGTTCTGTTATTTGACAGCGCTTTCCCCCTGCTCTATGATTGCGGATTCTATAAAACACCTTATCGGGATACCGGTATGAAAAGAACGTATCAACCCAGTAAAATCCGTCGGAATCGAACCCATGGCTTTCGTGCGCGAATGGCGACAAAAGGGGGACGAAGGGTACTCAATGCTCGCCGAGCAAAAGGGAGACAGCGTATAGCTGTCTGATGAACAAAGGCTTTTTAGCGAAACAACGCCTTCGACACAGGGCTGAATTTCAAAAAGTCTTTGCCGCGCGTCAGCGCCTCGCAGGACGATATTATGTGCTTAACCATCACCATAATACCGTCGGCTTCCCTCGTTTTGGTATTGTGGCGAGCAAGCGAAATGTGCCGCTTTCAGTCGGTCGAAGTCGAGTCAAGCGCTTAGCCAGAGAAGCCTTCCGCCATTACCAGGATAGACTCGGCACCGTAGACCTGGTATTCATCGTGAAAGCGCATGCCGATGAAGGGAGTAAGCAAGAGTTACGTCAATGCTTAGACAAATTATTAGAACAACTCATCAGTGGCTGAGCGCCTTTTTCACGGGGCTAATCAAAGTCTATCGATACTTATTAGGCCCTGTGCTAGGAACGTGTTGTCGTTTTTATCCCACGTGTTCACATTACGCAGAGACAGCGATCCATCGTTTTGGGATATTGAAAGGCAGTTACTTGGCAGTGAGTCGCATTTTACGCTGTCACCCTTTTCATCCGGGGGGCTATGATCCGGTGCCAGATCGTGAGAAGGTGTAGACATGGATTTAAAACGTATACTTTTATACATTGTTGTCGCCTTGTTTGCTGTTCTACTCTTTAATGCTTGGGTGCGTGACTATCCACCACAACCCCCCTCGGCTACCGCCACCCATCCAGCGGTGGAGCAACAGAGCCCCAGCGGTTTTAGCCCCACCACATTTAATCCCGGTGGATCCAGTGGCGCAAAACACGAAACCTCCTCAAACACCGTGACCGCACAATCATCGACACATTTACTGGAAGTGAAAACCGATGTGCTGAATGTTTGGATTGACCCGCACGGAGGCAATATCGTTTCTGCGACGTTGACCCAATACCCCGTGTCGCTCCAAGAAAAAAATACCCCTGTGCAAATATTAAGTCCAAATGCGGACGATTTATATGTGTTACAAAGCGGATTAACCAACACAGGAAAAAAAGGCCAGTCATTACCGATTACCTACACCGCATCAAAAAATCAATACGTGTTGTCACCGGGGCAAAATCAGTTGCAAGTATCGTTAGCAGGAAGAGCAGCGAATGGTTTGCAAGTGACGAAAACCTACGACTTTAAGCGTAGTGAATATGCCGTTCAAATGAATGTAGCCATTAAAAACCCCACTGGAAATACATGGACAGGAAGCTTGTATACGCAAATTACGCGTCGGCAAGCAGAATCTAGCGCATCGCATTTTTATGCACGCTCCTACGAGGGGCCTACTTTTTCGAGTCCACAAACACCCTATGAAAAAGTGCCCTATAAAGAATTGGAAAAACAAAATATCGATCGGACCGTGAAAGACGGTTGGGTTGCGATGCAACAGCATTATTTCTTAAGCGCGTGGGTGCCACAATCGCCAGAACAAATGCACCATTATTACAGCCATATTGTTTCTGCCCCCGCGGGACAAGGATCTAACATTTATATTGTGGGATTTGTAAGTCCACAAATGACGGTCACCGCCAATGCGATCGGAACAACAGGCGCAACGTTATATGTGGGTCCTGAAATCGCAAAGCCACTGCGAGCCCTAGCACTGAATTTAGATAGGACGATTGATTATGGGTGGTTGTGGTTTATTTCCATTCTGCTCTTTTGGATCATGAATGCCATCCACGCGATTGTACGAAATTGGGGGTGGTCCATTGCGGTGACCACGATATTAATAAAAATTGTTTTTTATTGGTTTTCAGCGAAAAGTTTTCGTTCCATGGCCCGGTTACGCGAAATGCAGCCCAAGATGGCTTTATTAAAAGAGCGACACGGTGATGATCGACAGGCGTTGAGCAAAGCAACGATGGAGCTGTATCGAAAAGAAAAAATTAATCCGCTCGGTGGTTGTTTACCGATGATCATACAAATCCCTGTGTTCATTGCGTTTTATTACGTGATCATTGAAAGCGTACAATTGCGACAAGCGCCATTTATTTTTTGGATTCATGATTTATCGGTGAAAGATCCTTATTATATTTTACCCATTTTAATGGGGTTAAGCATGTTGTTACAGCAATGCTTATCTCCAACATCACCCGATCCAACCCAGCAGAAAATGATGTGGATATTGCCCGTTGTGTTTACCGTATTTTTTATCAATTTCCCTGCAGGACTGGTCTTGTATTGGTTGACGAACAATTTGGTTCAATCATTGCAACAATGGTATGTCAATAAAACCTACGAAAAGCACAAGGCCAACGTGCATGCGAAGCGAATGAGAAAGAAAAATCGATAATCTTTTTCAAAAAAGTATGTCACTCAATACCACAGACACGATTGCAGCGATTGCAACACCGCCCGGACGCAGTGGTGTGGGTATTATTCGAGTATCCGGTCCACAAACGAAAACCATTGCAAAATCCATTTTAGGAAAACTTCCCATCACGCGTTGCGCCAGTTTTTTCTGCTTTAAAGATGAAGATGGATCTTCACTGGATGAAGGGTTAGCCATTTATTTTGAAGGCCCAAATTCTTTTACCGGGGAGGATGTTTTGGAATTGCACGGACATGGGAGTCCCATAGTCTTGGATTGTTTATTAAAACGCGTTTTATTGTTAGGTGCGAGAATCGCTCAGCCGGGAGAATTTTCTTTTCGTTCGTTTATGAATAATAAAATGGACCTGATGAAAGCCGAATCCGTCGCCGACTTGATTAATGCCCATTCCGAACAAGCGGCGCGATCGGCTATCCGATCCATGCAAGGCGAGTTTTCGAAAAAAATTCACGTATTGCTTCAGGCGTTGATTGATTTGCGTGTGCTGGTGGAAGCGTCGATTGATTTTCCGGAAGAAGAAATTGATTTTTTAACGGAAGAAAAAATAAATCCACCACTCATCACCATGATTTCGAAAATAAAAGCGATTCAGTCTGTTGCCAAGCAAGGTGTTTTACTACAGGAAGGGATTCGGGTGGTGATCGTGGGTGAGCCGAATGTGGGAAAATCAAGCTTATTAAATTGTTTGAGTGGACGCGACAGTGCTATCGTCACGGAAATTGCGGGAACAACCCGAGACGCATTAAAAGAGCAGATCCATCTCGACGGTCTTCCCGTTCACGTGGTGGATACGGCAGGGCTAAGAAAAACGAACGATTCGATTGAACGGGAAGGAATACTCCGTGCACACCATGAAATGAAACAAGCAGACATGCTGTTAGTCGTGGCGGATGGAATGATGAAACAAGAAAGTGAGCAAATTTTTCAAACACTGAACTTAGACGAAATCCTAGTTGAAAAAACACCCATGACCATCGTGGTCAATAAAATCGATTTAATGAGGCGTCAACCGGAAAAGATAAAGCACCGAAACCATGATACGATATTTTTGTCGGCGAAAACGGGGCAAGGCATCGATATATTGAAAAATCATTTGAAGGAACACATGGGCTATCAAAAAAGCGAGGAAGGGAATTTTATCGCGAGACGACGTCACCTCGATGCTTTGTCGCGAGCGCTCACTCATCTGGAAAAAGGACAAAGCGAATACGAAACCAATCGAGCCGGTGAGTTGTTAGCGGAGAATTTAAAGCTATCACAACAGGCATTATCAGAAATTACAGGGGATTTCAGCGCGGATGATTTACTGGGTGAAATTTTCTCGACTTTTTGCATTGGGAAATGAAATTGAAAAACGTATCACAACAATATGATGTGATTGTCGTGGGGGGCGGTCACGCCGGAACCGAAGCCGCACTGGTTGCGGCGCGAATGGGCGTGCGCACGTTACTCGTTACACATAACATTGAAACCGTCGGGCAAATGTCTTGTAATCCGGCGATGGGCGGTATTGGTAAAAGCCATCTTGTTAAAGAAATTGATGCGCTTGGTGGTATTATGGCGCAAGCCACCGATTTGGCCGGCATTCAATTTCGGATTTTAAATTCCCGAAAAGGTCCCGCCGTTCGTGCAACACGAGCACAAGCGGATCGCGCTTTATATAAAGCCGCTATTCGTCGCGCTGTCGAAAATCAAGAAAACCTCACGATTTTTCAACAGGCCGTGGATAATGTGATTATAAAAAATGAAAAAATCGAAGGGGTGATCACGCAAACGGGTTTGCCATTCTTCGCACCAGCCGTCATCTTAACGACGGGAACCTTTCTGGGCGGAAAAATTCACGTGGGCCTGTCAAATTACAGTGCGGGTCGTGCGGGAGACCCGCCCTCGCTCGCGTTAGCCGATCGTTTACGCGAATTACCCTTTCGTGTGGCGCGTCTAAAAACAGGAACGCCACCCCGCATTGATGGTCGCACCATTGATTATTCCGTGTGTGTCGAGCAACCGGGTGATCGACCAACGCCGGTGATGTCGTATTTGGGCAGTGTCGACCAACACCCAGCACAAGTGTCTTGCTTTATCACACACACTAACGAGAAAACCCACGACATTATCCGAAACCGTTTGGATCAGTCGCCGATGTATGCCGGTGTTATCGAAGGAATTGGTCCGCGTTATTGCCCATCGATAGAAGATAAAATTGTTCGCTTTCATGATCGAAACGCACACCAGATTTTTTTAGAACCCGAAGGACTGAATACCCATGAAGTTTATCCAAACGGAATTTCAACCAGTTTGCCCTATGATGTACAGCATGAATTTGTGCACAGTATAAAAGGATTGGAGCATTGTCACGTGACGAGACCCGGATATGCCATCGAATACGATTTTTTTGATCCGCGTGATTTAAAAACGACGTTAGAAACGAAGCAAATTAAAGGACTTTATTTTGCAGGCCAAATCAATGGAACGACGGGATATGAAGAAGCAGCGGCGCAAGGGATTATTGCTGGTATTAATGCCGCGCGACAAATACAAGATCGTGAACCCTGGTGCCCGCGTCGCGATGAGGCATATATTGGCGTGCTGATTGATGATTTGATTACGCGAGGCACGAATGAGCCCTATCGCATGTTTACTAGCCGAGCAGAATATCGATTGCTGTTGCGACAAGATAACGCGGATTTGCGATTAACCGAAAAAGGTCGAGCACTGGGTTGTGTGAATGATCAACGATGGGATGCTTTTAATCGAAAGCGAGATGCCATTCATCAGGAAACTGAACGAATCAAAAAAATTAACGTTAAGCCAGGAACACCGTTGTCGAGTCAAATTGAAAGAATGACCGGTCAGGTATTCGAACGCGATTATCGCCTGTCAGAACTTTTACGTCGTCCGGAAATTTTCTATTTGGAGTTGATGAAGATTGAAGGAATTGGACCGGGTGTTGAAGATAGAATGGCGGCTGAACAAATTGATACTCAGGCAAAATACGAGGGATATTTAAGACAGCAAAACGAAGATATTGAAAGGCAACAGCGTTTTGAAAGTATGGTTATTCCACTGGATTTTAATTACGAACGGTTGTCAGGATTATCGAATGAAATTCGTCAAAAATTACGAGACGTTAAGCCGAATACGCTTGGGCAAGCCTCACGTATTCCGGGAATGACGCCAGCAGCCGTGTCGATTTTACTCATCAATTTGAGGAAAAAACTTGCAGCCAAACCAGTCTAAAGATTTTTTTCAATTGGGTTTAAAAGAACTCCAGTTAGATGTCCCCGAATCGATTCAAGCGTCGATGTTGTCTTTTCTCGACGTATTAAAAAAATGGAATAAAACCCATAGGCTTACTGGTATTCAGGAATTGGAAAAGATGATTACGCACCACCTGCTGGACAGTGTATCGATCGCGCCATTTTGTGAGGGCGAGCGCTTTTTGGATATGGGCAGCGGTGCCGGGTTGCCAGGCATTCCGTTGGCGCTACTCTTTCCTGAAAAATCCTGGGTATTGTTGGATAGCAGCCAGAAAAAAACGGCATTTTTATTGCAAGCCAAAGCCTATTTGAGTTTATCCAATGTAGCCGTTGTGTGCACACGGGTTGAACAATATAGAGATTCTACCGGTTTCGACACGATTATTTCGCGTGCCTTTGGTACAATGGAAGACATTATTCAAAAGACGCGGAAATTATTGTGTGCAAATGGTCGGTGGTTGATGATGAAGGGGCGCTACCCGCACGATGAGTTGAAAGGATTGGATTTGCCTTACACCGTTCATCACTTAGGAGTGCCTTACCTTAACGCCGAGCGGCACTTAGTGATTGTGAATAACGTCAGCTCGGCATAAGAAAATAAGGATTCATTGACGAATGCCCAAAGTCATTGCGATTGCTAATCAAAAAGGTGGTGTGGGTAAAACCACGACAGCCGTTAACCTGGCTGCGTCATTGGCCGTTGCCAAATGCCATGTGTTGCTGATCGATTTGGATCCGCAGGGAAGCGCCACGGTGGGTTCAGGTCATCATAAACAAGCCCTGCCTGTTTCGATGAATTCGATTTTATTAGGGGAAGCAACAGCCCAAGAGGCGATTCAGCAAACCGAATGGAAATATGATTTGCTCGGTGCCAATGGCGATCTTACCGTCGCCGAGGTTCGGCTCTTAAAAGCAGGACAGCGAGAACACTGTTTAAAAGAAGCCTTGGAGCCGATTAAAAATAATTACGATTTTATTTTAATTGACTGTCCACCGTCGTTGAACATGTTAACAGTGAATGCGCTGGTGGCAGCGGATAGTGTGCTTATTCCGATTCAATGCGAGTATTTTGCATTAGAAGGCTTAACCAGTTTGCTTTCCAGCATCGAACGGATTCGAAAATCCGTCAATCCAGCGCTTAAACTCGAAGGTTTATTACGAACGATGTATGACGGCCGCAATCGATTAACCATCGAAGTTTCCGATCAACTCTTAGAACACTTTGGAGCGAAAGTTTATCAAACGGTCATTCCTCGAAATGTTCGATTAGCCGAGGCACCGAGTCATGGATTGCCCGTGATGAATTATGATAAAACATCACAAGGTGCGACCGCTTATTTAGCATTGGCGGGTGAAGTGATGCAGCATAATAAAACAGGCGTTGTGCACTTTGTTTGAAGGGGTGACGTTAATCGGTGGCGCGACAAAAGATTTCTAAAACACGGGCTCTACTAGCGGGGAAAAAATAAAATGATGACAAGAAAGCGTGGTTTGGGACGAGGATTAAGTGATTTGGGGTTAGACGAATTATTAGGTGATATCAATGTGGCGGTGGTACCGGAGACCCAATCAGAATTGAAAAAATTGCCGGTTGATCTGGTTGAGCCGGGAAAGTATCAACCACGACGCCAAATGACCACAGAAGCGTTAGAAGAACTGGCCAACTCCATTCGATCACAAGGGGTGATTCAACCCATTGTGGTTAGGCGTCTGGGAAATAAATACGAAATTATTGCGGGCGAACGTCGATGGCGTGCGGCCCAATTAGCAGGATTGCATGAAGTTCCTGCCATTATTCGCGATATATCCGACGAAGCAGCGATTGCGATGTCGTTAATTGAAAACATTCAACGACAAGATTTAAACGTGATAGAAGAAGCCATTGCTTTGCAACGTCTGATCGATGAATTTCACATGACTCACCAAGACGTTTCCGAAGCAGTCGGAAAATCACGTGTGAGTGTCACGAACATACTTCGATTGTTGAGATTAAATGTAGACGTGCGTTCATGGGTGGAACAAGGGTTGTTGGACATGGGCCACGCGCGCGCATTATTAGCTATCGAAGGGATTCAACAAAGTGAAATCGCTCAGCAAATCGTCGCTCGTTCTCTCTCGGTGAGAGAGACAGAACGATTGATTCGCACCCTGTTTTCAAAATCAAATGAACACCCGAAAACAAAATCATTGGATCCTGACGTGGCCCGTTTACAGAGCGATTTGTCGGATCGACTGGGTGCTGTTGTGAATATTCGACATGGCTCACAAGGGAAAGGTCAGTTAATTATTCATTATCACAGCCTGGATGAGTTGGACGGAATTTTAGATCGGATTAAGTGATCGGTTTCATGAGCATCCGGGCTAGCCACATAAAAAATTATGTAACAACGGATGCCCGTGTTCGGTGAGTATGGATTCTGGGTGAAATTGTACTGCAAATAATGGATAGAGTTTGTGATGCATGGCCATGACCTCCCCTACGCTAGAATAAGCCTGAACCTGAAAGGCATTCGGTAACGTTTCGGCGTCGACAACCAGAGAATGATACCGTCCCACTTTTAATGGGTTGGGTAGGCCAGAGAAAATTCCTTTTCCATCGTGTTTCAGTAGACTCGATTGTCCATGCAATGGTTCGCGAGCCTTAACAATGGTTGCGCCAAAAGCCTGGCCGATGATTTGGTGACCCAAGCAAACGCCGAGAAAAGGAATTTTTTTTCCTAATCGTTTCACTAATTCAAGACCAATACCCGCTTGATCGGGTCCACACGGTCCGGGAGATAAAATGATGTGGGTAGGTTTCAAGTGGTTTTCAATGTCGTCGATAGAAATTTCATTATTGCGTTTAACCCAACAATCATAGCCTAATTCGTTTACATAACGAGCGAGATTAAAGACGAACGAGTCGTGATTATCAATGAGTAATATCACAGGGCCTTCCATGAGAGTTCGAAAAATTTGGTGATGCCAGCGCTTGTTTTAGCAATTCTGCTTTAATCAGCGTTTCTTGGTATTCTTGTTCAGGATCTGAATCAAGCACGACAGCGCCGCCAGCTTGAAAGGTGATGAGCTTATTTTTTACGACGAAAGCCCGTATTAACACAGAAGAATCCAGGCTTCCGTCAAAACCAATGTAAAGTGCATTTCCGCAATAAGGGCCGCGTCGCGTGGGCTCCAGTTCGTCAATGATTTCCATCGCACGGATTTTTGGGGCGCCGGTAATGGATCCAGCCGGCAAACAGGCGCGTAAAAGATCGGTTAAGCTTTTATCCGATCGCAAACGCCCGATGATGGATGACACTAAGTGGTGCACGTTTGCAAAGCTTTCAAGGCCACAAAGTTGCGGAACTTTTACGCTGTGAGGTCGGCAAACACGAGAAAAATCGTTTCTCATCAAGTCGACAATCATGGTATTTTCCGCGCGATCTTTTTGACTGGTTAACAAGTTTTTGGAGAGTAAATAATCTTGTTGCGGATTCGAGGATCGTTGAATCGTGCCTTTTATAGGCCGTGTTTCAACCCAGTCTCCGATAACGCGCAAAAAACATTCTGGCGAGCTTGAAATGATTGACAGGTCGTTAAATCGTATAAAACAAGAAAACGGCGCAGGATTGAGTGTTGAAAGACGCTGGAATAAATGAAATGGATCAAGTCCACTGGGTAAGACGCTGCTAAAACGTTGAGAAAGGTTAGCTTGAAAAATGTCACCTTCTCGAATGTAGTCAATAATTTTTTTTACTGCAGAAAGATAATCTTCATGAGTAAAATTACTTTTTATGTGTGGAATGCAAATTCCGCTGTCTTGGATGAGATCACTGTGTTGAAATGAATTTATTTCTTGTAACAACCATTTTAATCTTGATTGGGCATGGGATCGACGCTTTTTTTCGTCAAGCTCAGGGAATCCAGATGAAAAAATACAGGCTTTTTGTTTTTCGTGATCAAGGGCAATCACTAAATCGTAAACTCCCATCTTTAACGTAGGAACCTCTACATCGGCTCGAGCCAAGCTGGGCAGTATGTCGATTTCCCTTGCAATGTCGTAGCCGATGTAACCGGCCAATCCACCTTGAAACGGAGGAAATCCGGGCAGAGTCGATAGGCTAAATTGACTGAGCTTATCGGAAATATTTTCAAACTGATCGACAATATCGAAGGGATGAAGGGCAATAAAACTGTAACGGGAAAGCGTTTTTTGAAATCTTGCGCTATGAAGAAAAACCACTTTCTCTAACGATTGAATGGCATGCGTAAAGTGTCGAGCTTTTTCATAAGCGATCTCATTGACGATGGGGAGTCGCTTCCTATTCGAGTGAGCAAGCGTCAGCATAGCGTTCAGCTAATGTAGAAATAATAGTGTGTTCAGTCTCGAGCATTTTCTCGTCGATCGCCTGAACGCTTCTCATCCCAATGAGACTGTTGGTGATGAAGGCCGTGTCGATTTCTTTCAAGAAAGTCACTTCAACGGGCGCAATATTGAGTTTGATACGTTTAGCCTTGGCTAAAGCAATAATGGCTTGACGAGTAATCCCAGCAAGCGCTCCCTCTTCGCAGGGTGGTGTGAAAATGACGTTTTTTTTGATAAAGAAAATATTTGCGGCCGATGCGCCGACAACGCGATCATGGATATTTAATAGCAATGCATCGTCAAAGTGGTTTTGTTTTGCGTGATGCCTGGCGATTATTTTATCGAGATAATTCGTTGATTTAATTTTTGTTAAAAAAGAATCGGGATTGATTTTAATGGTACTGGTTTGCAGTCGTGTCATTGTCTCTTCTGGGTGGTAAGGGTTGACGGTAATGAGTAAAGTCGGCTCGATTTTTCCAATCGAAATACCACGAGGCCCGCGCCCACGCGTTAACGTAATACGAATAACGCCAGTGTGGATACGGTTTTCTTGGATGAGTGACAGGATAATTGATTCGATTTCTGAGCGTGTTCGATGAAACGGGATGCCAAGCAAATGGGCGCCGGCGGTTAATCGTTCCCAGTGTGGTGTTAACTGGAGGATTTTTTCCCCAAAGCAGGCAATCGTTTCAAATAGACCATCCCCGATAAGAAACCCACGGTCTTCTACAGAAATCTGGGCTAAATCCGATGAAATAATTTTGCTATTCAGGTACAGCATGATCTACACTAGAGTTTTTCGAAGCCGCTTTTTCAAGTGCGAGCGGCATAGTATACAGGATTCTTCTTATTTGTTAAGCACTCAACGGAGATGCCGATTCATGGAAAGATCGCCAGAAAAAATGAGAGGGAGCATTCTGGTCATCGTTCGAAAATTTTTAGCAGAGTCTGGTGCCGAACGCGCGGCTCGAGCCGCTTCCGAAGACGCCTTTTTAGAACGAGATTTAGGTATCGGTAGCCTTGAGAAGACGGAACTTTTCCATCGTATCGAAAAAGCGTTTCATGTTCAATTGCCTCAATCTTTGATGGTGGATGCCAAAACCGTTAATGACTTAATGGATGCTGTCTTGAGGGCACATCCACCCGAGATGCTTGCTACGCAGAAAGCAGTGGAAAATCTTGAAGAAAAACAGACAGACCCCTCAAAGGCAACAACGTTAATTGCAGTGTTACGCTTATACGCTGAGAATGATCCTGATCGCCCGCATATTTATTTACAAAATGAACATGGCGAAGAAGAAATTATTCGTTATGGAAAATTGTATGAGAGGGCAAAAAAAACAGCGGCCGGTTTAGTATCAAGAGGGATAAAATCCAGCGAGACAGTTGCCATCATGTTGCCAACAAGCCCAGAGTTTTTTTATGCATTTTTTGGGATTTTGCTAGTAGGCGCTATTCCGGTGCCGATTTACCCACCTTTTCGCGTCGATCAAATTGAAGCGTATGCAAAACGCGAGGCATTGATTTTACGAAATGCTAGCGTACGCATTTTAATCACGTTTAGCCGGGCAGAAGCGCTGAGTAAATTGTTACAGAATTTTATCCCCAGCTTGATTGATGTGACCACCGTTAAAGACTTAATGGTGGCTGATGTAAACTTACCTGAAACTTCCCTAGAACCGACGGATCCAGCGCTGATTCAATACACGTCGGGAAGCACAGGAAATCCAAAAGGTGTGTTATTAACACAAGCCAATTTGCTCGCCAACATGCGCGCGTATGGAAGCGGGATACAAGTAAAACCCACGGATGTGATTGTGAGTTGGCTGCCGTTGTATCACGATATGGGATTAATTGGCGCGTGGCTGGGTAGTTTGTATTATGGTATTCCGCTCACGTTGATGTCACCCCTCTTATTTTTATCGCGTCCAGAACGTTGGTTATGGGCCATTCACTATCATCGAGGAACTTTATCGGCGGGCCCTAATTTTGCTTATGAATTATGTATCAAAAAAATCGAAGATGAATTGATTGAAGGTTTGGATTTAAGCTCCTGGCGATTGGCTTTCAATGGAGCTGAAATGGTGCATCCCAAAACACTGGATCGATTTTCAAAGCGTTTTGCTCGTTATGGATTTAAGAAAACCGCATTTTTTCCGGTGTATGGTTTAGCAGAGTGCTCGCTAGCGTTGGCATTTCCAGACATTCAGAGAGAACCAAAATTGGATCGCGTTCAACGCGAAGTTTTCGAGAAAGAAGGTCGAGCGATTCCGATCGCTTCAGGCGAAAAGAAATTTTATGAATTCGTTTGCTGTGGGAAATCCCTGGATGACCATGATATCCGCATTGTGGACGACAATAATAATGCATTGGAAGAAAGGCAAGTGGGCCATATTCAATTTCGCGGTCCGTCGGCGATGCAAGGTTATTATCGAAATCCAGATGCAACAAAAGCGGTTTATCACGATGGATGGTGGAGCACTGGGGATTTGGGTTATCTGGCGAATGAGGAACTCTTCATCACGGGTCGGCTGAAAGATTTAATTATCAAAGCGGGTCGAAATTATTTGCCTGCGGAAATCGAAGATGCAGCCAGCCTTGCGAAAGGTGTTCGGAAAGGGTGTGTGGCTGCGTTTGGTGTTGTTGATGAAGAAAGCGGCACTGAAAAATTGATTGTCGTCGCTGAAGCAGTGGAATCAAATAAAAATATTTTTTCCGCAATCCGAGCTGAGGCGATTGAAAAAATCATTGAGCTTATTGGTGTCCCACCGGATGCAGTCATCATCGTGCCGCCCTATACCATTCCAAAGACATCCAGTGGAAAGTTGCGACGATCGGATTGCAAGGCGAATTATTTAAAAGGTCGGCTGGGTCGACGAGGCAAATCAGTCCAATGGCAGATGATAAAATTGATTTCCGCGATGTGTTGGCAAAAAGTAAAATTCAGTTTGGCAGGAGTGTTGAAGTTTATTTTTTCAATTTACGTTGCGGCGGTGTTGGTTTTAACGGTAACGCCACTATGGATTATCGTTTCATTTTCATCGCGGGAACAAACATCGAAATGGTTTCGGCGTTGGTCGCGTTGGATTTTTCGATTGTGTTTTTGTCCGTTGTTTGTCGTGGGCAGCCAAAATTTAAAAGAAGAGCCAATGGTTTATGTTGCGAATCATGCCAGTTACGTGGATGCTATTATTCTCGCTGGATTGCTGCCACCGCATTGCAATTTTATTGCTAAAAGTGAATTACTAAAGGCACCTATCATAAAAACATTTATGAAGCAGTTGGATTATATTGCTGTGGACCGTATGGATATTTCGAACAGTAAATCCGATACCGACTCGATTGCCGATTCGCTAAAATCCGGCAGATCGATTATGATTTTTCCAGAAGGTATGTTTAGTTACGCGACCGGTGTTCGACCATTTAAATCTGGGGCTTTTAAAATAGCGGTAGAAACAAAGATACCTATTTGTCCCATCGCTATTTCGGGTGCGAGAAAATTATTGCGATCCGATGATAAATTGCCGAAACCAGCGGTGATTAAAGTCACCATTGGTGAACCGATTGTTCCAAAGGCGAGTGATTGGGATGAAGTGGTGCGGCTGCGGGATGAATCGCGAAAAATCATTGCTCAAGCATCGGGGGAACAAATGATCGATTTGATATTGGCAGGACTTCCATCCGAAGGAGAATAAGCTTTTGAATCAAAAGAATTCCGTTTCCGCCATTATCGCCTGGTGTTTATATGATTGGGCTAATTCTGCGTTTTCTGTCGTTATTTTAACGTTTGTATTTGCAACGTATTTCACCGAAAAAATAGCACCCAATAAAATTATCGGAACGTCTTTGTGGGCGGATAGTGTCGCGATAGCTGGGTTATTGATTGCCCTGGTGAGCCCACTCTTGGGGGCGATTGCCGATCGTGAAGGACGGCGCAAACCATGGATTGCGGCATTTGCGTTATTGGCGATTGTTTCATCGGCCATGCTTTGGTATGCGAAACCTCAATCGAGCGATGTGATTTGGACATTAAGTTGGATGGCGCTCGGTTTGGTTGGTTTGGAAGTCAGCATGGTGTTTTACAATGCCATGTTGCCGAGCCTCTCGAAACGAGAATACACGGGTCGTGTTTCCGGTTGGGGTTGGGGCGCTGGATATTGTGGTGGCCTCGCGAGTTTGATCATTGCGCTGTTGTTTTTCATTCAGGATCACGCGACTGGGTTGGATAAATCCACGGCTGAGCAGATTCGAATATGTGGGCCGTTGGTAGCTGTTTGGTATTTTATTTTTGGGTGGCCGTTGTTTGTTTGGGTAAAAGATGAGGCGAGGACGGGAGTTTCTTATTTTGCGGCGATTAAAGCAGGAACGAAACAACTGTTTCAGACGATCCGACGGCTGCGTCAACATCGAGATATTCTTAGGTTTCTCATCGCGCGCATGATTTATATCGATGGGCTGAATACGATTTTTGCTTTTGGTGGTATTTATGCCGCGGGCACTTTTAACATGACATTCGCCCAAATTATTGAGTTTGCGGTTGCGATGAACGTCGCTGCCGGTATTGGTGCCATTGCTTTCGCTTGGCTTGATGATGGTTTGGGACCGAAGCTGACGATATTAATTTCGCTGACCATTATGTTGGCGAGTGGGATCGGCATGGTGAGTGTGACCACGCAGCGCGATTTTTGGATTTTTGGGATTTTTCTAAGTTTTTGTTTGGGTCCCGTGCAAGCCGCTAGCCGCTCATTCATGTCGAGACTAGCCCCAAAAGAGATGCTGACGGAAATGTTTGGTCTTTACGCTTTCTCAGGAAAAGCGACGGCTTTCATTGGACCATGGTTTGTGGGCGGATTTACCTATATCTTTAAGAGTCAG
>CAYGED010000007.1:0-16584 GCA_964348555.1 uncultured Coxiellaceae bacterium | reverse complement strand
CCTCAAGTCCAGAGGGGTCGAGGTTGTTCACTTTCCTTATCCCCTGCATTTCGAAACGTCTCTCCCATTCATCTATGAACCCTGGGGGTTACCGCATCATCATCAGCCGGAGTGCTTTCGACCTGGTGAAGCGGAGTGGATGGATGAGCTTTTTGGCAAAGGTTGTCGCCAAGCCGCAATGGTAGTCACTGCTACGCGCTGGGTAAAACAGGATATTATTTCCAAATACGGCATTGAGTCTGAACGAATTGCAGTAATTCCACGCATGCCGCGGTTCGATCATGCTGAGTGTTTCATGGATAAAGCAACAGCGCTTGCTGGCCTTCCTGAATCATTCGCCTTATTCCCCTCCGCTACATGGGTTACCAAAAACCATATCCGGCTGATTCGCGCTATTGCAAAATTACGTGATGACCACGGCGTATCGCTTAATCTGGTATGTACGGGTCGTACAAATACAGCGGAGTCCAAACAGATAAAAAAAGAGATTGCGTTCCAGAAGCTCGATAATCAGGTGTTGTTTTTGGGAGTAGTTACAGTTGAGCGCCTCAATACCCTGTATAAGAGTGCAAAATTCCTTGTCCACCCTTCCATCTTCGAGGGTCTAGGGTTGCCTTTATTGGAGGCTTTCCACAATGGGTTGCCGGTATTGGCATCCACGGCAGCATGTATTCCTGAGGTGGTGGGCGATGCAGCCTTGTTGTTCGATCCATTCGATGAAGACGATATCACGCGTGCCTTGTTGCAAGCGATTGAGACTCCCGCATTACTCGATGAACTGCGCATCAAGGGAACCCAGCGTATTGAGCATGGCTTTCCCACACCGGAGAAAATTGCTCGGATGTTCTATACAGTTTACCGGCACGCAGCGAAGGCTTCTCTGAACATTGAGCAAAAAATATTGCTCAATGAGATGTTGAGTTAAATTAATGAGTCAAGACAAGGATTTTCCCTTATGAATTCAAAATTGCATTTAGAAGACAGTGTCTTAAATTTTCAAAACTTCGACTCAGGTAATCCGATTTTTGATAATGAAAAAGGCGTAATTATCATCAAGCCAAGCAATAGGATTGGTCGTCTTGGTCTGCCTCAAGTGTGGGAAAACAAGTACCTCTTGAAATATTTAGTGCTACGCTCGATCCGTGGTCGTTATCGCCCAACGACAATGGGCTACGGCTGGGTTATTTTTCGCCCCTTATTATTGTGTTTGGTTTATGTCGGTGTGTTCGGTCACATGATAGGTATTAAAACCAATCCAATTCCATTTCCCTTGTTTGTGTTTTTGGGGATCAGTTTGTATCTCTTCTTTTCGGGAACAGTATCGGATACGGCGTCATCACTGGCAAACAATGCAGGAATGATGAGCAAGGTTTATTACCCGCGTCTCATTGTTCCGCTAACATCGCTTTTTGTTAACGTTATGGATTTACTGGCATCGTTTGTGGTAATTGTTGGCCTGATGCTGATCTATGGTGTTTACCCCAGTTGGAATATTGTGTATTTCCCCCTCTTTATGGGTGGGCTGACCTTGCTCTCGTTTGCTTTTGGACTGGTTCTGGCTGCCCATTCCATTAAACGCAGTGACATCATGATGGCACTACCCGTGGTGATGCGGGTGATGGTTTATGCCATGCCATGCGTGTACCCCATTTCTGTGATTCCCAAGAAGCTGCTGACCTTGTATTATTTGAATCCAATGGTATCGATGATTCAGGGTATTCGTTGGTCTTTGTGGAATGACGTCGCACCTCCATTATGGGCGGTGGGTTGGGCTCTCGCCCTTATTGTTATCGGTATTTACTATGGTCTGGTTGCGTTTACCCACGCTGAACGCACCATGGTTGATTCTTTGTAGAGATAAATGGAAACTTTATGAACGATACAGTTCTTAGCGTCAAAGGTCTCGGCAAGAGCTACAGGGTAGGTGGTAAGCCCCACTGGGCATTTCGTGACATCAACTTTGATGTACAGCGTGGAGACGTATTGGGTATTGTCGGACGCAATGGTGCGGGTAAAACGACCCTGTTGCGCGTTTTATCACGCATCACTGATCCGACTGAAGGCGAAGCACGCATTAAAGGGCGAATTGGCACCCTTCTAGAAACTGGTACTGGTTTCCATCCGGACCTAACTGGGCGTGAGAATATTTATCTCAATGGCGCGATTCTGGGTATGCGCCCCAAAGAAATTAATGCTAAGTTTCAAGACATCGTTGATTTTGCTGGGATTGGGAAATTTATCAATGCACGTGTGCGTACTTATTCTTCCGGTATGCGATCACGATTGACTTTTGCCGTTGCCGCTCACCTGGATACGGAAATTTTGATGGTCGACGAAGTGTTGGCAGTTGGCGACATTGCGTTTCAGGAAAAGTGTTTGAACAAGATGGACGAATTGACGCAGCATCAAGAGCGCACGATCTTGTTCGTCAGCCATAGCATGGGGGCGATTCAATCGTTATGCAACCGCGGGATTTTGATTGAGGATAGCCATCTACACACGGCTGGCTCTACCGAAGCAGTCGTTCAGGCATATAGCACATTACTGCTGGGGCCTCAGGGAGGTGCCGACCTGAGTGCAGTAAGAGGACGAGTAGGTTCTGGCCTGGTTCGCTTTACAAGCATGCAACTCGAGGATCTGAGTGGGAAAGTACTGAGCAGTATTTCGGCTGGTCAAGGCGTTCGTATCGTATTTGATTACGAGAGCGTGTTGGAGATGCCGTCTAACGATGTGATCGTTACAGTGGTCGTTGTTGGTAGTAAGGGCACGCGTCTGTTTGGCTTGCCCAGCGATATCATTCGTTCTGAATTGATGTTGGACAAGAAACGAGGTCAGTTTGTCTGCACCATTCCGAAATTCCCGCTGCTTCCCGGTAATTATGATGTTGTGGCCAGTTGTATTGTCAATCGCGAATTGACTGACAAGATTTCCAACACATGCCACATTACCGTTTCAGATAGCGATTATTTTGGTACTGAGCGACTTCAGCAGGGCAACTTTGGCGATGTGCTCGTGGATTTTAAGTGGGAATGCGTCGGTTCAAACGATTAGATCATGAATAAGTGCGATTATTAGGAGGTCAATGTATTGTTGATTCGTTCCATTGCTGTTAATTCCGCTGGATTTCTGATTTCCTTTTTCAATAAGGTTTGGAGAAGCGGAGTGCTGTGTTTTTTAAGGAATGTCTTACTGCTTGAGAAAAAAATTGTAGACGATGTTGCCTTGCGTCCTGAAATGTATGAACCGAAAGAAATCCATGGTGAAGTAGGGGTGAAAGTTGGTACCGTTGACCATGAAGCCATGAATGGTTCTACGGCTTTTGGTTATGTGCCTTTTTTGGTTGAAGGTGATACGATTTTATTTTTTGATATAGGGACGATCCCAAAACTCCGCGGTCAATCAATGCTGACTAAAGAGCCGGATACGATTGCATGGATAAATCAATTCGATAATGGGGATGTCTTTTGGGACATTGGCGCGAATGTCGGCGTTTTTACTCTTTATGCAGCGATTAGGCGATTTGCCCATGTTCTTGCTTTCGAACCGGCGGCCAGTAATTATATGGTGCTGAATAAAAATATAGAGGGCAATAACTTATCTTCGCGTGTATCAGCTTATTGTTTTGCATTTAATGACGTTGACCTGCTTTCTGAGCTGAATATGCAAGACACTGACTTCGGTGCTTCATTGTCTGGATTTGCTACGCAGATTGATTTTAAGGGTGATAAGTTTTCTCCTATGTTTCGTCAAGGCATGATTGGTTTTTCAATTGATAATTTTATTTCTAAATTTTTACCAAAATTTCCTAATCACATCAAAATCGATGTGGATGGAATTGAACTTAAGATTATTCAGGGGGCACAAGAAGTATTACGTGATAAACGGCTTAAATCATTGTCTGTCGAACTCAATTTAGATCTTCCTAATGTGATACAGAAAGTTGTTGCTTCGGTTGAATCGTGTGGAATGTATTTTTCTGATAAGGCTAATGTACTGCGGACAAAAAAAAATGCTATAGTGAATTATCATTTTTACAGAGAGTGAATTGGGAGTGCTGGGTTTATTTTAGTGGGTTGCAAAATATAACTAAATATTTGCTGCACATGGTAAAAAATATATTGACAGGAGATTTACGATGCTTGCCGAAGTAGTCGTTGCAGGTAAGCAATTGTCAACAGACGCTAGTAAAAAAGCCACGAGAAATATGGGGAATGTAATTTGTCGATGCTTGAAACTGTAGAAAAGCATGAATGTGGCTCGTTGACATTGGAGAGTGTGAGTAGTTCAGTTCCATCGGATCGTGCTGCAGATCAATTTATCGCAGGGGAAAATATGGAACAGTTTCCTTTTGTTAGCGTTGGCCTTCCAGTCTTCAACGGAGCAGCGACAATTACGATAGCTCTAGAAAGTCTGATACGACAAGAGTATCCAAACCTGAAAATAATCATTTCGGACAATGCATCGACTGATGATACCCTGCCGATCTGCGAAAGATTTGCTCAGCAGGATTCACGTATCCGTATTATCCGAAAGCAAATAAATGAGGGAGCTGTTGCTAATTTCAGAACTGTGCTTGATGCTGCTGACAGCGAGTTTTTCATGTGGGCAGCTGCAGATGATTATTGGTATCCACAGTTCATCAGTCACTTGCTGGTGGTATTAAAAACTGATGGTGATGCAGGCGTAGCAATGTGCGCGCTGGATAGGCAGCTTCCAGATGGATCTGCATTCGATTGTATTCGTTTTGTAGGTGACAAAAATCCGAATGGTAGGGGGCACCAGTGGTTGCTGAGTAAGATTCTGTCGGGGGCTAAGTACAATTTGTTTATTTATGGATTGTTCCGCACTTCGATTTTACAACGTGCGATGCGCCACTTTCCGGAGGTGCTAGGCGGAGACCGGCAGTTTATTGCTCAAATGGCCCTCACCTGCCAGTTTGTCTATCTGGACGAGATACTCCTCACGCGTACTCATCAGCCAAAGAATTTCGATGCTTACAGAGAAAAGATGGCAAAAACAGGGGTTTTGCGCCAGCAAATGCTTTCATTTGCTGGCATGATTTTAGGCTCAAGTGTCATCCCATGGTGGCGTAAATTGTGTCTTCCGGTGGCACTGATGCAATATTTTTTATTCGGTATTCGGCAAAAACAATTACTGAGATTGAACATGCTCAAGAAAATAGCACAAAAATTCTACCTCCCTTCGGGATTGTTACTGGCTGCAATCGGTTTTCTAAGTATTTCCACTGCTGCCAGTTGGCAATTGGTTTACCTCAAGCTAATTTCACTAGAATTCGGTATTTGTATTCTTTTGTTTCCAGTGCTATCACTTGCCACGCTGCTCTTGATGAGGCGCCAGATTATCCGTTCTCAGAAATCCATTGTTAGAGCACTTTCCGTACAGAATGAGCAAACAAATTGTATTTTGAGAGAGATGCGTTATCTTGCTGACATCCTTTTTCATCCAGAGTTAGCAATAGTCCAACTCAAAGATAATCAACTCTCAAATCATGTTGTTCAGCGAGTTAAAAAGCACCAAAATGTGGTGAAATTTGTTCGTAATTTAGAGGAAAGCAAAATTCGAGAGGTATACGTTCAGGAGCTTTTTCCAGGTATCGAACGTCAGTCAGTTCCGATGGGGGCGATCAATGACTAACGGGGCATGCGAATAAGACGGATATGCTTTATGTGACAGCTGTCGCAAAGCATGTTGGTGCCAGAAAAATGTTTGAGTTTGGCACCTACATGGGGCGTACTACGCTTCATTTGGCGCATAATGCCCCAGACGGCCAAGTGTTTACACTGAATCTTCCACCAGAACGTGATCCGCGTTACGCACTTTATCTGGGAGTTCTGTTTAAGGGACGGGAAGAAGAAAAACGTATTACACAAATCTACTCAGATTCGCGTGAGTTCGATACAGCACTCTATCGCAATCAATTTGATTTTGTTTTTGTTGATGGTGACCATAGTTATGAACTTGTCAAGAATGATACGCAGAAAGCCTTTCAACTACTGAAGCAGGGTGGTGTGATCATGTGGCATGATTATGCGCCAAAGTCAGAGGGCCTTGTTCGTTTTTTTCGGGAATTTACGCAGAACAAGCCGCTTTTTCGAATTCGTTCAACATGTTTGCTGGTGTACATCGATGGTGTTGATGTGATGAATCATAGATTGGAGAAATTACCAGAGAGTCTTGAGTTGGAGTATCGAGAGGATAATCCATATTTCGTTGAATCACTTTACCATTCTTGATGCAATAGGGCAGGAATGATGATCAGTGGGCTCAGATTGATTTTCAGATTCCGGTTTAAAAGATTACTCCGATGGATCAGGCCTTTTCTTTTATCTCGCCCTGATTGGAAAAAGATTAGAGAAAACTCTTTACAGGATCTCAAGAGTATCGATGAAAATTGCGTACGTGTTTTAGTCGCGACAGGAACTGGCTCGCATTGGTCGATGAGCGGGTTTGAGAGTGTATTGACAGCGGCTCTTAGGGGGCGAGGTCACGATGTTGAGGTGCTGCTGTGCGATGGTGTTTTACCTGCTTGTCAAGAGTGCGACCAAGTTCTTTTTCCTGAGAAGCGTTTAATTGATGAGGGGGCTGCGCCACTTTGCAAAACGTGTTTTGCGCCAGCATCTAGGATGTTTGGAGAATTAGATGTTCCGATTAAAACCTATGGTGAGTTCTTACCTCAATTGGATCGACAAGAAATCGACTTTTTTGTTGATGCCACCTTGGACTCAGATATTCGTGGCATTTCTTGGAGAGGAATTCCTGTCGGTGAGCATGCTGTAGCTGGCGCACTAAGATTTTATGGCCGCGGAGACCTCATCGGTGAGCCTTTTGGCAATGAGGTGGTGCGAGAGTATCTGCGCGCAGCAATGTATACTGCAGCGGCAGTTGATGGGCTCCTGCAGAAAAATAGATATGATGTTGCGGTTTTTCATCATGGCATTTATGTTCCGCAGGGTGTGGTCGGTGATGTTTGCCGATTGCACGGGGTGCGGGTGGTGAATTGGACTCCAGCTTATCGGGATTACTCGTATTTATTCAGCCACGGCGACAGCTATCATAAAACCATGATTGATGAATCGGAAGAAGAGTGGGCTGGATTTGAGTGGAGTAAGGAAAAGGAGACCAAATTGTTGAGCTACCTTGACTCAAGGCGCAGTGGTAGCAATGATTGGATCAGCTTTCAGCGCCAAAGCGAAGGAGAAGCGGCTGGGCTATTGAAAGAAATTGGAGTGTCGCCGAATCGGCCTGTCATTGGCGTATTGACCAATGTGATGTGGGATGCTCAATTACATTTCAGGGCAAATGCATTTCCATCAATGCTTGATTGGCTGTTGTTTACCATTAGCCACTTTTCTAGCCGCACCGATGTCGAACTGCTTATTCGTGTGCATCCAGCGGAAGTGTTGGGAACTGTCCCATCACGCCAGCGTGTCGTCGATGAGATCCGGAGTCACTGGCCAAAGCTGCCGGATCATATCCATGTTGTGGCGCCAGATGATCCTAAAAACACTTATGCATTGATGAGTGCATGTGACACAGTGCTTGTTTATGGAACAAAGATGGCAATTGAGTTACCTTGTTGGGGTATTCCCGTAGTCGTTGCAGGTGAGGCCTGGGCACGAGGTAAGGGATTTACAATTGATGTTTCATCAGAATCTGAGTACGAATCAATTTTATCCAGTCTGCCAACTGGGGATACTTTAAATGATGAAATTGTCAATCGTGCGAGGGTGTACGCTTATCATTTGTTTTTTCGCCGCATGATCCCTGTCAAATTTGCTCGCAAACATCGTTATTTTGTTCCATTTGCCTATGGGGTGGATTCACTCGCTGCCTTAGCTCCAGGCGCCGACCCCGGCCTCGATATTATTTGTGATGGTATTCTTTCAGGCTCTCCGTTTGTATCCACGCTATGAATGATTTATTGACATCAAGAATGTATCAAAGTTGGGTTTTGCATGACTACATGCAGGTCAACGGCGGCGCAGAACGGCTTGTCTCAACGATTGCTCGAGGATATCCTGGTTTTTCACTGGGGGTGTCAGGAATCTATCCAGGCTTTTCAAAGAGTGCTGACTCATCAGGGGTGGAGCTAAGGTTGTTAGGCCAATTACCTAGGTGGCTACCTAGAATACCCAGAGCATTAATGACCTTTGGACAGCGGCTTTCCTGCATTGAGAATGCGGATGTGGTCATATACAGTGGAATTTATACGCCATTGGCAGTTAAAAGCCAAAAACGGGGGCGGCGTATCTATTACTGTAACACACCACCTCGTTTTGCATTCGACAGGGAAAAAGAGTATCTGCAAAAAGTAGGAACTCCCTTACGTCACTTGGTGGGTGCTGCAATTGATGTGTATCGCCAAGCCTATACACGTGCTCTAGCTGAAATGGATCTGGTCTTGACGAACTCTGAACATGTTCGCAGATGCATGGTAAGTCTTCTGAAGGTGGAGAGCCAGGTTCTTTATCCACCGGTTAATATCGATGCCTTCAAATGGAAATCTCAAGGTGGCTATTATCTCTCGCTTGGCCGTCTTGAACCCAACAAACGTATCGATCGGGTGGTCCAGGCATTCATGCGAATGCCAGAGAAACAATTGATCGTCGCTTCCGGCGGTTCGCAATTTGAAAAGCTTCGAAAATTAACGAAGGAAACTCCAAACATCACGTTCGTCGGCTGGTGTAGTGATGAGGATATGATCGATCTGATTGGCAATGCACTGGCGTGCATTTATATCCCTTTGGATGAAGATTTCGGAATGTCTGCCGTCGAGGCGATGGCTGCTGGAAAACCGGTGATTGGGGTTGCGGAGGGGGGGATGCTTGAAACTATTCTTGATGGTCAGACTGGCATTCTATTACCGCCTAACCCGGATGTTGATCAACTTTCTGTCGCTGTACGTGAGATGACTGCTCAGTCAGCCTTGTCAATGCGAGAGCGATGTGAAAAACGTGCTAGTATCTTTAGCGAGAAGCTTTTTTTGGAGCAGCTTAGTTCCTTTGTGTTTAAGTAGAGCTGTTTGTTAATGAGAGTTTTACACTTTTATAAAACGGCTTTTTCCGACACGATGGGTGGTGTTGAGCAAGTGATCGATCAAATTGCGCGAGGCTGCAATCAGCATAACGTCAAAACGGATGTGCTGTCACTCACGGCAAAACGAGTACCGCGCACGATGGAAATGAACGGTTACCTCGCACACCGGGCCAGGCTCGATATGCAGATTGCCTCCACCGGCTTTTCAATGTCGGTTTTTTTGCGTTTCGCGCAGTTAGCAAAAAAAGCAGATGTGATTCATTACCACTTTCCTTGGCCATTTATGGATGTGGTGCACTTTGCAACGCGCGTGCAGAAGCCGACAGTGGTAACGTATCATTCAGACATCATCCGTCAAAAGCATTTGCTCAAACTTTACCGTCCGCTGCAGTCGAAATTTTTGGGTAATGTGACTCGCATTGTGGCGACATCGCCGAATTATTTAGCGACCAGCGATGTATTGGCGAAATACAAGCACAAAGTTAGTGTTATTCCGATTGGATTGGATAAGGCTACGTATCCGGTGCCTTCAGTCGAAAAATTGAGGTATTGGCGCGAGCGGCTAGCTCCGAAGTTTTTTTTATTTGTCGGTGCTATTCGTTATTACAAGGGGCTGCATATTTTGATGGAAGCCGCGCAGGGGACGGATTATCCCATTATCATTGTGGGTGCAGGCCCGATTGAGGAGGCATTAAAAACTCAAGCCGAGCAACTAGGCCTGCGCAACGTGCAATTTCTCGGCTTTTTATCCGATGAAGACAAAGTGGCGTTGTTGGTGTTGTGTTACGCAGTTCTGTTTCCATCGCACTTGCGTTCAGAGGCGTTTGGTATATCGCTGCTGGAAGGCGCGATGTACAGCAAGCCAATGATCTCCAGCGAAATTGGTACGGGAACGACGTTTATCAATAAGGCGGATGAAACAGGGCTGGTGATTCCACCCAGCGATCCGGTAGCATTGCGCCAAGCGATGCGCTACTTGTGGGAGCATCCAGAGCAGGCGGCGGAGATGGGGCGGCGTGCTGAAGCGCGGTATTGGGAGCATTTTACGGCGGAGCAGATGGTGGGGGAGTATGTGAAGTTGTATCGGGAGTTAGCAGGCTGTTAACGGCTATCCAAACTTGCCTAAACTTGTTCAAATGGATTCCGTCTCCAGAAGCGTTAATTTCGGTAGAGCTTACTGTGTTATTTTATAATTTTAGCGATGTGTTAATAATGTATTGATTTTTAATGATTTTAATTGACTTGCATTCCACGCAAATGTCTAACAATGGCGTACTAATTTCCCGCAAAATCCTCACAATGCAACGTAGAGCTAAAAAATGCTGCTTCAGGCCAAGCTTTGCTTCCTATTTTAAGGTAAAATAATGGCCATGTAATGATTCGTGCTAGAGGGGCGATATGCCAAAATCCATTCAACTAGGAAACTCCAATTTCGGTGAATTAATAACCACGGATGGCTTATTTGCTGATAAATCCTTATTTGCTGAAGAAGTCATTAATGACCCGAGTAAAACTATTCTCATTACCCGCCCACGTCGCTGGGGGAAAACCTTAAATCTCTCCATGCTGCAACATTTCTTGGCAAATGAGGTCTATGGACAAAAAACGGCAGGCTTATTTGATGAACTTAAAGTTGCAAAAATTGATAATGGCGCATTTCTAAAACAACATCAGGGTAAATACCCTGTCATTTTTATTAGCTTTAAAGATGTTAAAGCCCTGGATTTTGAGGATGCCTATACAGCCATTTATGAGCTTATTATCAAAACTTTTGATGCACATAACTATTTGGAGGGCAGTGACCGACTCAGTAGCGCGCTACAATCTTCTTACCAAACCATACTCAATTATACCGCTAACATTAGCCAGCTCGAAAAATCGTTATTAACGTTAGCGGAATGTTTATATGTTTATCACCAACAAAAAGTATTTATTTTAATCGACGAATACGATACACCGTTAAATTCCGCTTTTGATAACCACGATTATTTTGATAGAATGTCTTTATTTACGAAAAATATGCTCAGCGCAGGTTTAAAAGATAACCCCTATTTGCAGAAAGGTGTGCTCACCGGTATCTTGCGCGTATCTAAAGACAGCATGTTATCCACCTTAAATCATTTAAGGGTCTATACGGTACTCGATAAAAAATATGCGCAACACTTCGGCTTCACCGATACAGAGTTAGATTACCTATTTGCCGATCAAGGCTTAAGCAAAGACGAAGAACGCATCAAAGCTTGGTATAACGGTTATCTAATTGGTGGTATTACGCTTTACAATCCTTGGTCAATCATGAACAGTTTACATGACGGCGGTGAGCTACGCCCGTATTGGGTTAATACCGCTAATGATTCGTTACTCAAAGAACTGCTGCAGAATGCTACTGCGGATGTGAAAATTCAATTTCAATCGCTCGTGCAAGGTAACTCGATTGATACCATTGTGAATCAAACTATGCGCTTTGATGAAGTCAAACGCGATCCGAGTATGTTATGGAATTTATTATTATCAGCGGGTTATTTAAAAATTTTATCCTCCTCTATTGAGCGCAATCATTATCGTTGCCAGTTAGCCATTCCTAATCAAGAAGTCTTAGGGCTCTATGAAGATTTTTTTCTAGACTGGATGATCAGCACGTCGCAATTTAATCAATTAAAAATTCTGCTACAAAGTTTAGTCCAAGGTGATATTGATCGTTTCACCACTGAAGTGAGCCAATTTTTGAAATCAGCGGCCAGCATTCATGATTATGCTACGCAGCCTGAAGCGTTTTATCATGGTTTTATTCTGGCTCTCACTATTCCGCTAATGGATGAATATTATGTCCTATCCAATACGGAAAGTGGTTTTGGTCGCCCCGATTTAGTCCTTGTTCCAAAAAATAAAACTGAACACATCGCAACGATTGTAGAATTCAAACATGTACCTCGTGGTGCTGATCCTAAAACTATCGCTGAACAAGCACTGCAACAAATCACCTATAAATCTTATCAAAGTAAAATTGCACAATATGATTATGTCACTCAGATTCGTAAAATTGGAATCGCTTTTGATGGGAAAAATGTTTACTCAATAACGAGCTAAAATTCCTTGGCGGTGTTTGTCAACAAAGTTGTCGCCTTCCCTGCAGTGGACAATTCCCCCCTAAAAATCCGCGCCATTGGGAGCATTTTACGGCGGAGCAGATGGTGGGGGAGTATGTGAAGTTGTATAGGGAAGTGATGAGCGAGCAATGATCAATACGTTACGTTAAAAACCGTGTATATTGCATTTTAAATTTGCAATTTACACGGTTTTAGGTTAGTATCGACCCTATAATAGATCTCAGACCTAACCCTATATTATGAGGACTCCATATGTTTGAGCGAGCAATAAAACCAGTTATTGCAACAAGACTTCAACAGTTTCCTGTTGTGCTATTGGTGGGTCCTAGGCAATCAGGTAAGACGACTTTATTAGAGCAATTTTTCTCGAGTTATCATTACATCAACTTAGAGTCTCCTGAGCAATTAGATCGAATGAAGCTCGATCCGAAAACAATGTTAACAACTCATGATGGCGTGGGATTAATTATTGATGAAGCACAGCACTATCCTGAGCTCTGCTCTTATATTCAAGTGTTAGTGGATCACGCGAAACGTAAAGGGCAGTTTATTTTATCAGGATCACAAAATTTCTTACTCAATGAACAAATTGCGCAATCCTTAGCGGGTCGTGTGGGTGTTCTGGAGTTACTGCCACTGTCTTTTAAAGAATATCAAACACATTCTGATTTAGAGCCATTATCTATTTGGTCGTGGTTGTATCAAGGCGGTTATCCACGGCCTTATCAGGATCATATTCCCATAAAAATTTGGATGGATAACTATGTGCGTACTTATTTGGAGCGAGATGTTCGTAGCCTATTAAAAGTGCGGGATTTAAATTTATTTCAGCGTTTTTTGAAATTGTGTGCAGGACGCCATGGGCAATTATTAAATACAAGTCAATTAGCTATCGATTGCGGTATTTCACATACAACAGTAATGCAGTGGCTATCTATTTTAGAAGCAAGTTATCTTATTTTCAGACTCCCCCCGTATCATCAAAACTTTAATAAACGTGTTATTAAATCGCCAAAATTATATTTTTATGACTCAGGGCTAGTGTGTTATTTATTGGGCATTGATTCACCAGAACACTTAAGTCTTCATGTCAGTCGCGGCGCTATCTTTGAAGGGTATGTGCTGAGCGAACTTAAAAAATATTTTGCTAATCGTGGCCTATCGCAGGCATTATATTTTTGGCGAGATAGTTATGGCGATGAAATTGATTGTGTAATGGAGTGTCAAGGAAAATTACTGGGTTTTGAAATTAAATCAACCAGCACTTTTCGTGCTGACTTATTAAAGGGGCTTAAAAAATGGCAAACCATTAGTCAAAGTGATGCAGCGCAAATTAAATTAATTTATGCAGGCGATCAAGGTTTTCAGATTTCCGGGGTGGATATCATACCTTGGAATACGATTAACGATTTTTTTGACTCAAACAATCACACGTAGCACGTTACGGCGGATCAGATGGTGGGGGGTTTATGAGGTTGTATCAGGAGTTGGTGAGTGGGTAACGATATGATTTTCAGAAAAATAGAATTTCATTACATTACAGTTCTTGATGCGGGTCTATTGTTTCAATGGCAATCCCACCCAAAAACTCGGCAATATTTTCGAGATCCGAAAACACCCACTCTAGAAGAGCATACGCATTGGCTTCAGCAAAAACTGGCGGATAAAAACTGTGTGTTGCTATTGGCTTATGACAACGAGATGGCCGTTGGATGCTTGCGATTCGATTTTTCAAACGTTGAGACTGAGGTTTCAATTTATTTAGCGCCTGATTTATACGGTCAGGGGTATGGCTCTAACATTCTTTCGAAAGGGATTGAATGGATCCAGCTTTATCACCCAGAGATTAGGATTCTTAAAGCGGCTGTAGTAGAAGAAAACAAAGCATCGGTGAAAATTTTTACGAAAAATGGATTTATTCAAAATGAAACTATGGAAGGTAATTCACTAGTATTGATACGGAATATATAGGTAAACTTAAAATTTTCTTGAAAACTCCAAGCGCTGCTGTATAGTGTTCGGCTTATGAACGTTAAGGAAAAACAAGATTCTCTCACATTGGATTTGCTGAGCTGTATACAGGAAAATCATTCTGTTTCTCAGCGTCGAGTGGCCAAACGTTTAGGGGTGGCCCTGGGTGTTGCAAATTCTTATATCAAAAAGTGTATTCAAAAAGGGCTGCTGAAAGTTGAGCAGGCTCCTGCCAATCGTTACTTCTATTATCTCACCCCTCACGGGTTAGCAGAAAAATCCCGCCTGACTAAGCATTACGTCGTTTCATTATTTCATCATTACCGTGCCGCAAAAATTTCTCTCGGCAAGATATTCGAAGAGTGTCGCCTCCTGAATCAAAAAAATACTGTCCTGTTTGGAGTTTCGGAGTTATCCGAGATGGCAGTTTTGTTATCAACTCAGTATGACGTTAAAATTGATTCTATTTTTGATCCTGATTTTGCGGAAGTGACATTTCTTAAAAAAACACTGAGTAGAGATGTGCTTGAGATTGAGCGGGGCTCTGTGATCATTTTAACGTGTCTGGATCGATTTGATTTTTTCCACAAAATTGCGCAGGAAATCACTTCCCCTGAGCGAATTTTAGTCCCTGATTTGTTGGACAACTTACGTTAATTCCAGTAGGGTTGGCGGGTTATTTTTTAATTGCGAGTCGATCTCGTAGGGCGGTAGCGTGTCATGAATAAAATAGCTGTGGTCACGGGTGGTGCCGGGTTTATCGGTAGCCACATGGTGGATTTGCTGTTAGAGCAAGGCTATACGGTGCGCGTCGTGGATGATTTTTCGGGTGGCTTTGAAAGAAATCTTGCTCGACATAAAAATAATCCTAAGCTTCTTGTGCAAGAGCAAAATATTTTAAATTTAAGCAGTGACAGCTCGTTGTTTAAAGAGGCCGAGCTGGTTTTTCATTTTGCGGGGAAGGGCGACATCGTGCCTTCTATCGATAATCCTGAGCTATACATGAATACCAATGTGATGGGCACGGTGAAAGTATTAGAATGCGCAAGGCAATCTAAAAACATTAAAAAACTTGTCTATGCAGCCTCTTCTTCATGTTATGGATTAGCGGAGGTTCCAACGCTAGAATCTCATCCGATCACTCCACAATACCCGTACGCGCTTTCAAAATATATGGGTGAACAAGCGGTTTTTCATTGGCATAAAGTATACAAATTACCGGTAAACTCTATTCGCATTTTTAATGCCTATGGCACCCGCGTGCGTACGACGGGCGTTTATGGGGCTGTGTTCGGTGTTTTTTTAAAACAGAAACTTGCGGGTAAGCCATTCACAGTGGTAGGCGATGGCACGCAACGACGAGATTTTATCTACGTGACGGATGTGGTAAACGCTTTTTTAGCAGCGGCCGAGACTCAGTTAGTGGGAAATAGTTGGAATATTGGATCAGACAATCCACAGACGATTAATCGATTGGTGGAATTAGTCGGTGGTGACGTAGAATATATACCTAAACGTCCTGGGGAGCCTGATTGCACGTGGGCAGACACATCGAAAATTAAACGTGATCTAGCGTGGGCACCAACGGTTAGTTTTGAAGAGGGAATAAAATTAATGATAGAGGATATCGAACACTGGCGAGAGGCGCCTTTGTGGGATAGGCAATCTATCGCAAAAGCAACGGAGACCTGGTTTCAATGTTTGAGTTAAAAGAATCTGTGGGTGTTGCGCTGGATGTCCCGTATGTTGATTTAGCATTGCAGCATCGATTGATATTACCCGAGCTTACTGACGCGATTCACGGTGTGCTGTGTTCGGGGCAATTTGTATTGGGTGATGAAGTTCTCAAATTTGAGCGGAATTTTGCGGAACTGTGTAATGTTAAGTATGCCTTGGGCGTAAATTCAGGCACGGATGCACTAGTGCTCATTTTAAGAGCCTTGGGTATTGGACCGGGCGATGAGGTCATTACTGCACCGAATTCATTTATTACGTCCGCCAGCAGTATTGTTTTAGTGGGAGCGACGCCTGTATTTGTCGATGTGTCGGATGACTACAATCTTGATCCGGCTAAAATTGAAGAGGCTATTACCGAAAAAACAAAAGCCATTATGCCCATACACTTAACAGGACGCCCGTGTGATATGACACGGATTATGGCGATTGCGCACACATACAACTTGAAAGTGATTGAGGATTGCGCGCAGGCTGTTGCCGCTCGAATTCACGATAAATTCGTAGGATCGTTTGGTGATGCGGGTGCTTTTAGTCTGCACCCTTTAAAAACCTTAAATGCCTGTGGTGATGGCGGGCTTATTACGACAAATGATAAAGAGTTGTATGATTCTTTATCTTTATTAAGAACGAATGGATTACGAGACCGATCAGTCGGTGTTTATTGGAGTGGAAATTCTCGATTAGATACTATCCAAGCGGCTATTCTAAATAT